>NZ_SMKS01000056.1:0-39906 GCF_004348435.1 Saccharopolyspora terrae
GCGCGCCAACCGATACGCTTCCCACCGAGGTCTCCGGATAGATGTTGATCTTCTTCGTCGCTGATCCATCTACCGGAGACCTCACTATGTTCAACCACCGGGCCCCACGTTCCTAAACAGCTCCTAGCCCGGATGATTGCGGACGCGCGGCCCAACCCCTAGGAAAAGGCCGTGCAGGCCGTCTATGAAGCTCTCAGCTGTCCATGAGAACGCCTGTGGCGGCACTGTCGCTTCCTGGCATGTGGAAGGACCGTATGTCGCCTAGGCAGCCGCGCGGTCGGGCCGTAGCCTGCTGGAGCGAGCCGAGGAGGAGCAGCGCTTGATGGAGAACGCGACGTTCACGCCGCAGACCACCCGCCAAGTTCTGGAGACCGCTTGCGAGTGCGCCGGCGTCGACCCCAGCGGTGCCGAACTGGTGCGCATGGGCGAGAACGCGATGTTCCGCCTCGCTTCCGCTCCGATCATCGCCCGTGTGGGGCGGTCGATCACGGCCGGCCGCAAAGAGGCGCGCATCGCTACCTGGCTCGCCTCTCACCAGTTCCCCGCAGCTCAGCTAGCCCCGACCGACCGCGAGTTCGTGACGGTCGGGGATCTCGTCGTGACATTCTGGGAGTTCATCGAAGAGAGCGACGAGCCGGTCAGCTCCGGCGAGCTGGGTGAGGTGCTGCGGCGGCTTCACTCCATCCCTGAGCCGTCCGACCTTGCGCTGCCGTTCTTCGAGCCCATGCCGAAGGTGGGCAGCCGCCTCAAGGCGATTGGCGGTTTCCTCTCCGAGGAGGAACGAGCCTTTCTCAGTAGCCGCAAGGACGAGCTCGACGAGCAGTTCGCCGGCCTGAGCTTCCGGCTGGGCTTCGGGCCAGTGCACGGCGACTTCCACAAGGCCAACCTGATGCGCGACCGGAACGGCACGGTCAAGGTCATAGATTTCGAGGACTTCTGCTGGGGTCCGCGCGAGTGGGACGCCAGCGTCGAAGCCGTCCGATACCGCGCCCTGGGCTGGGTCAGCGACGACGAATACGACGCGTACGTCAAGGCATACGGCTTCGACCCGCTGGATTGGGAAGGGTTCCCCGTGATTCGAGCGATCAGGGAGCTCAACATGACCACGTGGCTCGCCCAGCAGCTCGGGCAGTCCCCCGAGATTGACGGCGAGGTGCACAGAAGGATTGCAGATCTCCGCGACACCGAACGTCCACGGCAGTGGAAGACCTTTTAACCTCTGGGCTCCGTTTCAGGCGAACCGAAGGCGGAGCTTTTCCCGAGTTAGCCTCCACCACCGAACTTCTCGTGCGTCTTCAAGAACAACCTCATCGGTAGTCCACCCGTTTGGCCACGTGGATTGCTGATGTTCGTCTAGAGTCATATGCGCCCAAGCATCGTCGAGGTAGGGCTCTTTCGCGAAATAGCCCACCTCGAAACGGGTGATGTTGTGGAACTGTGCACCTCTGAACCGGGCGTCGTCGTGGAACTGCGCCTTTTTGAAGTCGGCGTATCCGTGGAACTGCGCATCGTCAAACTCTGCGTGGTCGTGGAACCGTGCGCTTTCGAACCGGGTGTGGCCGTGAAAATGAACTCCAGAGAACCCAGTGTAATCTCGGAAATCCGTGTCACGGAATACGCCGTCGTGGAACTCCGCTCCGCTGAATTCAGCGTGTTTGAGCTGTACATTGTCGAACCCAACGCAGTAGTGGAACCGTGCTCCGGAGAATCCGGCGTCGTCGTGGAACTCCGCTCCGGAGAACCGGGTGTATTCGTGGAACTGCGCGCTCTCGAACCAGGCGGTGTGGTGAAACTGCGCCCCGTGGAATTCGGCGACGTCGTGGAACTGCGCGTTCTCGAACCAGGTCGTGTTGTAGAACTGTGCTCCGCCGAACCAGGTGGACTGGCGGAACTGAGCGCCCTCGAACATGGTGACACCGTGGAACTGCGTCCTGCGGAAATCCGCATTTCGCACTTCGCACCCCGTAAAGTCAATTTCGTGCAGGTTGGAGTCGGCTAGTTCAATGTCCATGTCGGGCCAGTAGCTGCGACTTGTGGGTTCCCCGTCGTCGCCTCGATTTGGCCTGAGATGATGTGAGAGTAGACGCTGTGCTGTGAGGCGAACTTGCCGTTCTTGCTGCTGCTGTGAAGATAGATCTGGTGCTAGCGAGGTCAGGGCGGCGAGAGGACCTGAGGCCAGGTCGAGCACTATCGACTGCGAGGAATGTTCGCGGCGCTGGACCACCGCTGCTCCATCTTCCTGGCAATCCGAGCTTTCCCCAGACGGTGACGCGCTGTCGTTGAGGCTGATATCCGGCATACGCAGGTAAGCGCAGAGCAGATTGATGATCGTCTGCCGGAGGTTCTTGTTGGTCTCACCCAGCCGTGACAGGGCGTACATGCCGGCCATGCGTACTGGCGCTTTGTCTGAAGCGAGTTGCTCGGCAGCTGCGGTGTACTGCTCAGTTGCGCGGCGTTCGTCTGCGTCGTGTCGGTTGGCGTCGGCTACGCGGTCTCTCTGTAGGAGATCCAACTCGCTAACTCGCTGCCGCCGAGCGGCCAGCAGGAGCGCAGCGACTCCGCCAGTGCCGACGACGACGCTACCCGCAAGCTTGATGGCTTCGAGCTTGATCCGGTTCTGTTCGATCGTTTTCGAATCGCCGCTTCCGTAGCTGGTGACGAGCCACCAGGTCGCGAGCAGACCGACCGCGACGAGACATGCCATTCCGGCCCAGATTGCCCAACCAGGTATCTCCCGCAAGAGCGGCTTCGCCTCGTCGTCGGTGCCCGATTCCTGTGCCAGTCGCTTACGTGCGGCAACAGTCGAACCCGCGATCCCCGCCAGGCTAAGGATGACGAGGCCAGTAAAGAGCATCTGCCACTGAGCCAGCACGAAAGCTCCAGCTGCGGCGTAAACTCGCCCTGGGATCCAGATCAGGATGGCGCTGAGGATTAGGCCGACCCCGAGCCACCCTTGCCAACCGACACGGCCGTGCCTACGTTCGTTCGAGTCCACCACACGGTGATGATCACATTCGGCGCGGTGTGCGTGGCATGGTTTCTTTGGATTCGATGTCCTTACTCTTGCGTACCCGCGTACGACTCGAACTCCGCGACGGCCGGCGAGTCGGAGTGCTGGCGCAGGCGCTCGCGGAATTCGTCGAGGTAGGAGTTGACGCGGTATGACTTCAGGCCAGCGGCGGTGTCGACCACTTCGCGGGCGACGGTGACGGCTTGCTCGACCTCGTTGGCCTGGAGGTACGACGTGGCTAGAACGGTGCGACAGAAGGACAGGCTACGGACGTACAGGCTTTCAGAGACCTCAATGGACTTGGCTGCGTGCTCGGTCGCGAGGTCGGGTTTGTCGAGGTCGCGGAAGCAGTGAGCAAACTCGGCGTTGAGTTCGGCGAGGTCGAAGTACCTGATCCACTCCGGGTCATCGTCTGGGTTGCTGGAGCTGAGCCACTTCTCGGCTTCCAGCATCGCAGCGGTTGCCTCTTGCTCGTTGCCCTGCGAAGAGAGCGCGCGAGCCTCCATCGAATGGAAGAGCGCCATCGCCGTAGGCGTGGCCTGCCCGCGTGCGCCCTGAGCTGCACCGCGAGCGAGGTGCACCGCCTGTTCGTAATAGCCGAGGAAGTTGGCTTGGTGGCTCATGCCCGCGAGAATGCGGCCGGCCAATGCTCGGTCGCCGGCTGCCTTGGCCAGGCGGAACGCCTGGTGAAGGTACCGCTGCGCGAGGGCGTGCTGGCCAGTGTCGTAGCAGGTCCAGCCCGCCAACCGGGTAAGCGCTGCGACCTCCTGGAAGTACCGTCGTCCCAGTTCAGCGTCCGGTTGCACGTGCGGCAGCAACGGGAGCACTTCGCTTTCCAGGTACTGCGCGACCAGGGGTTTGGGGCGACCACCGCCGTAGCGGTAGTCGTAGTTGGCGAACATCGAGGTGGCGTCCTTCACGGCCTGGACGTCGAACTCGCTGATAGGCCGTGGTTCCACCGGCTTCGACTTCTCGCCATCGCTGCCGAACATCCACTTGACCAGGAGATTGCTCCACGCTGCGGGGACAACGAGCAGCTTGTCCGCCTGTCCGTTCGGCCGGAGGTCGAACTCTGCGAGGCGCGTCAGCGTCGTCACCGAATCGGACAGGGTCTCGGGGTATTCGAGGGTGTCGTCGACGTTTTCAGCCGGTACTTCGCCGTACCCGACGTCATCGACAGTGACAGGCCGTCCGAGCGCGTTGGAGAGCACTCGAACCAACACATGGCAGGTGCGGGCCTTCGGGCGCCGTGTCTCCCCGCGCAGCCACTTGTCGACGTTGGTGTGCGTAGGCGCGATCGGGTCGCCGCCATCGATGTTGCTGAGGTCGGTCATGCGCTTGGCGAGGCCCTTGTTGGTCAGGCCGGCCTCGCGCATCAGCGCAGCTAGTCGACGGTTCGGTTCCTTCGCAGCCATGATCGTGCCCCTCCTGCCAGGTAGTAAAACACGCGTACTGGCCGGACGGGGGCACACGAGGCACACGGCATGTGCCCCCTGTGCGCCAATGCGCCCTGTTTTGTGCACTGATGTGTCAGCGCTGCGGCGGCGATTCTTGAGTCATGACAACGGAAACGGCGGCGGGAACAGCCCGAGTTCCCTGAAAGCCGGTTCCACTGAGGAGGAAGTCATGGCTAAGCAGACGATTCCCGGAGTTCAGACCGGTGGCGGCATTGTGCCCAAGCTCATCGGTGCAGCCATCACGTTCGCGGTTCTCGTCCTCATTGTGAAGCACCCCGCCGAATCGGCGGTATGGGTGAAGGGAGCGTTTGAGCTCTTCCTGGCCCTGGTCAGCGGCTTCGCGCAGTTCTTTCAGGGGCTGATGGCGTGACTGGGCAGCCCGGGGACCGGCGGCCGCTAGGAGCTGTTTAGGAACCGATCTTGGTGAGGGTGCGGAGCCAGATGTCGATGGTGGCGATGTGCACGGTGGCTTCGTAGCGGACGGCGAGTTTGTCGTACCGACAGGCCACGGCACGGTGGTGTTTGAGCTGGTTGATACCGCATTCCACAGCGTGGCGCCGCCGGTATGCCTCGGGATCGAAGGCCGGTGGGCGGCCTCCGGCCGAGCCGCGGGCGCGGCGGTGGGCGGCTTGATCTTTCGGGGTCGGGATGGTGGCCGGGATCGCTCGTCGCCGCAGGTAGGAACGGTTGGATCGTGACGAGTAGGCCTTGTCGGCCAGCACGCGATCCGGGTGCCGACGCGGACGGCCCCGCCCGGGGCGCGGCACCCGGATGGCCTCCAGCACACCGATCATCTGCGGGCTGTCACCGCGTTGGCCGGCCGTGATCAGTAATGACAACGGTTTACGTCCCTGTTCGCAGGCCAGATGAATCTTCGTGGTGAATCCGCCCCGGGACCGACCCAACGCGTGATCGGCTGGTTCATCACCGGGTGGTTCGACCTGCGCTTGAGGGCGACGGCGCGCTCCAGCGGCGTGCTGATGGGCCCGGTTGATCGTGGAATCCACCGACACCTGCCAGTCGACGAGGCCGGACCGGTCAGCCCACGCCCGCAACACCGAGAGGATCCAGGGCCACACACTCTCGCGTTGCCAACGGCGAAACAGCTGATAGATCGACTGCCAGTGCCCATACCGTTCCGGTACATCCCGCCATGGAGCACCCACCCGCACCCGCCAGCGAATCCCATTGAGCAGCTGACGACGTGTCCATTTAGGAGATCTCCCCACCCGCGGCCGAGGAGGCAGCACCCGTTGCAACGCCGCCCACTGCCGGTCCGTCAGATCCTTCCGCGCGCCCACCGATACGCTTCCCACCGAGGTCTCCGGATAGTTGATCTTCTTGGTCGTTGATCCATCTACCGGAGACCTCTTCACGTTCACCCAGCGGGCCCCACGTTCCTAAACAGCTCCTAGGAGGACTCGTCCAGCTGATTCGTGATCTCAGCCAGGCGAGTTTCGAGGGACCTGATCGTCGAACCCATTTCCTTCGCAGTCTCGTCGAGGGTCGCCAGCTGGGCACGTGCCCGCTTGAGCTCCGCAACTACGTCGAGCTGTTCCGACGGTTCCGGGACGTAGGCGCCGGCATTGGGCCGAATCTTCACGATGCCGGCGTCGCGGAGGAGCTTCACCGCATTGATGGCCGTGCCCAGGGCGACGCTGTATTCCGCCGCCAGGGTTCGGTAAGGCGGAAGTTGCTCCTTCGGGGCGAATTCGCCGGCGTCGATCCGCCCCTGTAGGGCGTCGGCGACGCGCTGGCTAGCACGGCGTTTGTCCTCGCGAGCGTCGTTGGCAGCCATGCGATCAGCGTACTCGATGTTCTGACACATCAGGTTGACAGTGGAACGCCTAGCTCTTACGTTACAGAACATCAAGAAAGTTCTAGAACATCTGGAGGTAGAGATGAACGACGCGGACAGGGTCTCGGTGGGTGCCGAGCTCGCGTTTTGCGAGGCCGAGCTCGACGAGTTCGAGCGGGAGGCGGTGCAGGACTACTGGTCGCAGGTCATCGCCGACGAGCTGGGCGAGCTGCCGGTGGCGCCGTTCGTGTGGTCGGAGCTGGGCGCGGGGGAGCGGACGCGGCTGCGTCGCTACGAGCGTCGCGAGGCCGGCGCGGTGCTGCGGCTGATCACGACCGAGGTGGACGCGGGTTCGGACTCCGGGGAGGCGGCGTGAACGGGCTGGTGAATTGGCTGTTGTCCGGGCGGCGGGTGCCGCGGTTTTCGACCGAGGACGGCTCCCGGGGTGCCAGGCGGCGGCGTGAGCTGACCTGCCCGGAGCACAAGCCGAGCAGTGGTGAGCAGGTCAGCGAGGTGTCGGTGCGCTGGACCTGTGACTGCGGCGCGTACCGCTTCGAGATCGACGCGCCTCCGCCGCACGTCGATGAGGTCCCCACGGCGGCCTACCTGGAGATGGAACGCCGAGGGCTTCAAGGCAAGAAGGGGCCCTGGCGGTCCCAGATCACCGGCAAGCCCCTGCCGGTCCAGCGCACCGAACCGGCCGCCGAGGAGACGGCCGAGGAGGCCGAGGCGTGCGCCTCAGAGCGGGCTCAGCGCGAGCTGCGCTGGGACCGGAAGGCCAGGGAGTACGTCAAGCGGTACGGGCCGAATGCGGCTCGGGATGAGGCCTATTGGGCCGATCAGAACAACGACGCCTGGATGGCCGAGGCCCTGTTCCGGGCTGCCGATCGCGTCGACGGCGGCGAGACCACCTGGCCTTTTTGATGTCCCGACCCAGCAGCCAAGTCGCCAAACCAACCTGCTGGGCCGGGTCTCCCACCGATCACCAAACCGCTAGGAGATCTCTGATGCTACGGATCGCCACCAGCCCCTACGGGGGTGTGCGATGAAGACCCTGATCATCGGGCTGTTGAGCCTGGTTCTGCACCTGGCCGTGGTCGTGGTGCTGCCGCTGGCGTTGCTGGCGGTGGCCGGCCTGCTGCGGATCACCGTCGTGACCGTCCTTCCGCTGATCGTGCTGCTGGCACTGGCGGTGACCTCCGGGATCGCCCGCACCGCCGGCCTCGGTCTCTTCGGTCTGGGCGTGGTCCTACGGCTGGTCATGGCCACCGTCGACGCGGCGGGCGCTCGGGTGCCTGCTCCGCGGCTTCCCTTGGGGGTGAGCCGATGACCACCGCGAAAAGCTCCTACCCCGTGCCGGTCGCTGACCTGCTGCCGCAGGCCCGTCAGCTGGTCAAACAACTGGGCCGCACGCCGAGCCGGAACCAGCTCATGGCCGAGCTGCGCATCGGGGCACCGAAGGCCCGCGAGATCCTGGACCGCCTCTCGGACGAGCAGCCGGTCCAGGCTTCCAACCCGGCCGGGCTGCACGTGGTCACCGACCCCGCCCCGGCCGAGGACGAACCCACCGAGACCCACGATGACGAGTCCGCCGAACCCAGGCACGAGTCCGCCGAGACGGACCAGGCGAGCGAGTCTGCCCCGGCTCCGGCTGAGGAGTCGGAGACGGTTGGTGAGGTGGCGTCTGAGCCGATCACGGTTGACGCGGACCCGGCCAAACTCACCGTCGACCAGGCGGTGAAGCCGGTGGCGGTGTGGCCGGTCATGTTGCTGGCTTTGCCCGCGTTCGTGGCGATCTGGTCCGGGTGGGTCGGACTCGGTCAGCTGACCGGGTTCGGGATCGTGCACCCGCTGCCGGGGATCGCGGATGGGTTCGCGATCAACACCGCGATCACGTTGCCGATCGGGGTCGAGACCTACGCCGCCTATGCCCTGCGGGTCTGGCTGTCCGGCCAGGTTCCGACCAAGGCCCGCAGGTTCGCGAAGTACTCCGCGCTCGGCTCGCTCGCCCTCGGCGCGTTGGGGCAGATCGCGTTCCACCTGATGAAGGCCGCCGGCATGACCTCCGCGCCCTGGCTCATCACCGCCGCCGTGGCGTGCCTGCCCGTCGCCGTGCTCGGCATGGGCGCCGGCCTTGCCCACCTGATCAAAGACACCCACCGGGAGGTGCAGCGATGACCGAACAGCCGAACACGCCCAAGCCCAAGGACAACGAGCACCAGGGCGAGGAGCAGGCGCGCGTGCTGCGCTTCCCCTCCGAACGCCTCAACCTCGACCAGACCACGGCCGAGACCGAAGCTGGGGCCGAGGCGCAGGTGATCGACGGGGAGCTGGTCGACGACGACCAGGCCCCGCAGGTCGACCAGCCCCAGGCCGCAAACGCGGGTTCGAGCCTGGTCCGCCGGGAGAAGCGCGAACCCGTTCTGCCCCAGTGGGCGAGCAGCGTCGAGGAGTTCCGCGAGACCGCGAAGTGGGCTGTCGGCCACGCCGGCCACACCTTCGCCTTCCACGCGGTGCGCTGCCCGGTCTACATCGCCCGCATCCTCACCCGCGTTCCACAAGGCACCCTGCGCCTGCTGCGTGGGTTCGTGCGGTGGGTGACCGACGCCGAAGGCCGCCCGGTTCGCCACGCTGCCGCTGACCGCGCCGATGCCGCGGAGTACCTGCGGCTGTCCGGGCAGCGTGATAGCCGAGTCCGGGGCCGCATGTACGCCACCGTGGGTCTGGGCGCGGCCGCGTTGGCGGCGTTCTTCCTCGGCCGCGCGCTGCTGCCGGAGCTGGTCCAGTACGCGATCGTGGCCGGTGCCCTCGGTGCCGTGGGCTGGTTGGGTGCTCCGGCGGATCAGCCGATTGCCTCGCGGGCGGTGGAGGCGACGAAGGTGCCGAAGCTGACCAGCAACGCCGTCGAAATCGCCCTGGCCTCCCTGGGGATCTCGGGGATCAACCAGGCGATGGGCAAGGGCGGTGAGGGGATCGGCTTCCCGAAGCCCATTTCGCGTGACGGGAAGGGGTGGCGGGCCGACGTCGATCTCCCGCACGGTGTGACGCCGGGGGACATCATGGACCGCCGTGAAAAGCTCGCGAGTGGTTTGCGCCGGCCGCTCGGGTGTGTGTGGCCGGAGGCCGACAACGGTGAGCACGCGGGCCGGTTGATCCTGTGGGTGGGGGATCAGGACATGCGTAAGGCCAAGCAGCCCGCTTGGGCACTGCGCAAGGGCGTGCGCGTGGACCTGTTCCAGCCCCAGCCGTTCGGCACCGACCAGCGCGGCCGCTGGGTCGATCTGCGGTTGATGTTCACCTCGGTGGCGATCGGGGCGATCCCGCGCATGGGCAAGACCTTCGCGCTCCGCGAGCTGCTGCTCATCGCGGCGTTGGACCCGCGTGCGGAGTTGCACACCTATGACCTCAAGGGCACCGGCGACCTCGACCCCCTGGAGAAGGTCACCCACGCCCACGGCGTCGGAGACGACGACGAAGAGATCGAAAAGGCTATTACTGACCTGCGCAAACTCCGTGAGGAGCTGCGGCGACGGGCGAAGCTGATCCGAGACCTGGCCAAGCAGGGCCTGGCGCCGGAGAACAAGGTCACCCCAGAGCTCGCGGGCAAGAAGAGCTTGGGTCTGCATCCGATCGTGATCGGGGTGGATGAGTGCCAGGTGTGGTTCGAGCACCCCGAGGTCGGCGAGGAGTTCGAGGCCATCTGCACTGACCTGGTCAAACGGGGGCCGGCGCTCGGGATCATCATCATGCTGGCCACCCAGCGCCCGGACGCGAAGAGTCTGCCCACGGGCATCTCGGCGAACGTGTCCACGCGGTTCTGCCTGAAGGTCCAAGGGCAGACGGAGAACGACATGGTCCTGGGCACCTCGAAGTACAAGCAGGGCGTGCGGGCCACGACGTTCGCCTGGGCCGACAAGGGCATCGGCTACCTCGTCGGCGAAGGCTCCGACGCCCAGATCGTGCGCACGGTGGCCGGTTTGGATGGTCCGGCCTCGGAGAAGGTCGCTGCCTACGCCCGCACCTTGCGCGAGCAGGCCGAAACGCTGACCGGCCACGCCATCGGCGAGGCCCCGGAGGTCGACGAGTCGGTGTCCAAGAAGGACACGTTGCTCGAAGACATCCTGGCCGTGGTCGGCGAGACCGAGAAGAAGATCTGGAACGAACGCGTCATCGCCCGCCTCTACGAGCTCAAGCCCGAGGTCTACGGCACCTACACCGAGTCGGCCGACCTCACCGCGGCTTTGAAGCGGCACGGCATCCGCACCGCCCAGGTGTGGGGCACCACCGACGACAACAAGGGCGCCAGCCGCATCGGCATCACCCGCGCCGACATCGCCCAGGAAGTCGCGGAGCGTAACCACCGCGAGGGGTCCGGCTAGCCCTCGCCGGGTCTCTAGACCTAGACGACCGCGCCTCTAGGTCTAGAGACCCCGCTAGAACCCCATCCCTTTTCTCACCAGCGCCCTAGTTCCTAGAGGCGCGTGGGCCAGTGCGCCCAAAAACCGCCCAGGAGGCCACCTGTGACCCCCGCCGACTCCGCCAGCGCCGCCCTGTTCCTCGCACTCCTGTTGGTCACGTTCGGTTACGGCGTGACGTGCTGGTTCTGGCCCTTCAAGGCCTGCCGCACCTGCCGAGGTGGCGGAAAGCTCCGCGCCCCGTTCGGCCGCGCGATCCGCCTCTGCCGGCGCTGCACCGGCACCGGGCTCCGGCTGCGCCCCGGCCGCCGGGTCATCAACGCCGCTCGCCGCGTCCACCGCGCCAACCACCACCGCCACTGACGAAGCCCGCCATGACCAACTCGACCGAAAGGAGGCCGATGGTGACGAACCTGGAGAAGCCGTACGGCGAGACGGAGTTCGACCCGGTGCGGGCGTTCTTGGGCTGCCTGATGGCCTGCTCCGCCGAGCGTGCCAGGGAGCTGTTGGCCGGGATGCGCCCATCCGATGCCGACCCCGGTGTGCGCGGGGTCGTGTTCGATCTGGCCGTGCGGGTCACCGGGGCCGGTGTCGCCCCGGGACCGCAGGTGCTGGTCGCCGAAGCCCGCCGCCGCGGCTTGCTCGCCACCGAGGACCAGGCTCACGGCCTGGCGATGTGGGTCTTCGAGACCTACCAGGGGGCTCCGTGGCCGGAGGCCGGATGGGTGCTGCGCACGCACGTCCTCGAAACCGCCTACCGCCGTGCCGTTGCCGAGCACGCCCAGCGCCTGGCACAGGCTGCCGAGACCGCCGCGACCGAACAGCTGCCGGCCCTGCTGGAGCCGAGCGATGAGCTGGTGGACCTGGGACAGCGCCTGGCCACCGACCTCGCCCGGTGGCAGCGCGACATCGGTCCGGACGTGATCGAGCACCGGAGGGCCGCATGACGCACGCAGAACACCTCGATCACGGAGCGGACCCGGGTGAGGGTGGCCGGGTCGTGCCGTTCCCGACCCCGGCGGGGGAGGACGAGACCCCGTTGCCGGTGGTGGGGTTTCCGAACCTCAGCCCGGCGGCGTTGCAGGGCACGGCGGGCCGGATCGTCCGCGAGGTCGCGCCGACGACCGAGGCGCACCCGGCGGCTCTGCTGGCGATTCTGCTGTCCACCTTCGGCGCGTGGGTCGGCACCGGCTCGTATCTCTACCGCGCCAACAGCGTGCACCCCGGGCGGGTGTGGCCGCTGATCACCGGCCGGACCTCGGACGGGGCGAAGGGCACGGCGCAGGCGGTCATCGAGCGGTTGTTTCGCGAGGTCGCCAAGACCTCCGAGTGGCCGCTGCGCACCGTCCGCGGCCTGTCCTCGGGTGAGGGCCTGATCGAGCAGGTCGCTGACGAGAAGGACGACGACACCGGCGAGATCACTCCGCGCGCCGACCGGCGGTTGCTGGTGGTGGAGGAGGAGTACGCGAAGGTGCTGGCCCAGTTCGAGCGCTCGGGCAACACGCTGTCGATGACCCTGCGCGAGGCCTGGGACGGCAAGAGCCTGCAGTCGGTGACGCGCTCCAACCCGGTCACCGCCACCGACCCGAGCATCACGGTCATCGGTCACGTCACGCCGCGCGAGTTGCGGGAGCGGATGACCAGCGCCGAGGTGTTCGGGGGTGGGCTCAACCGGATGCTGATCGTGGCCAGTCGCCGGACCCAGCTGCTGCCCGAGGGCGGCAACCTGCCCGACGGGATGGTCGCCGACCTCGGCGGGCAGCTCGCTGACCGGCTGCGCAAGCTTTCCGGGCTGGGTGAGGTGCCGTTCACCCCGGCCGCGATCGAGGCGTGGGAGCCGATCTACCGCGACCTCGCCCGCCCCCGCCCGGACGGCCCGGTCACGGCGCTGTTGGCTCGTGGGCGGCCGATGATCCCGCGTATCGCGCTGGTCTACGCCCTCATCGATGGCTCCCAGGCCGTGGACGCCGAGCACCTGCAGGCCGCCCGGGCGCTGTGGGACTACACCGAGGAGTCCATTCACTGGCTCTACGGCCAGCTCGACGACCAGGAAGAAGTCGAACGCCTCATGACCTGGCTCGCCGAAGCCGGAGAGGCCGGCCGCGGCAAGTCCGAGGTCTACAACGACTTCGCCAAGCGCCACAAGAAGGCCGTCGAGCAGGCTCTCGAAACGATCGCCCTGCTCATCCGCGACGGCATCGTCACCCAGGACACCCGCACCGGCCGCGGCCGGCCCTCAACCCGGTTCATCCTCCGCCCCCAGGCTCGCCAGCCCTGCGGAAGAAGCGGAAGTGCGGAAAAAGTCCCAGAGCAACCGCCCTGACCAGGCACAACCAGCACGCGACTTTCGCCGCGACCCCTGCGGAAGAACTGCGGAAAAAGCCCCCACGCCGACTTTCTCCGCACTTCTTCCGCACCCACCCCGGAAGAAGTACCAGCACCAAAACACCAGGTCACAAGGCGATCTTCAGGACTTCTTCCGCATTTCCGCTTCTTCCGCAGACCCACCGCACCAAACAGCCCGCATAGCGCGAGCAGGGCACGCACGTGCCCGAGCAGGGGAGGAAACAAGACATGCATACGCCGCGAGCGCCCATGCCTGTCCCTGATTTTCACCGAGAGTCCCGGCCCGCCCGTTCCATGCCAAGCCGCCACGAACCGCAGGGGGATCGCATGACCACACGAAACGAGCCCGATGGCCTGCCCGTCCTCTACACACCGGAAGAAGTCGCGGCGCGGCTTGGCAGGTCCGGTTGGTGGGTCCGCGAACAGTGCCGGCGGAATCGCTTTCCCCACACACGAGCAGCGGGCGCGGTTCGGTTCACCCGGCAGCAGTTCGAGGAGCTGTTGCAGATCCTGGAGCGCCGCCCGGAGCCGGCTCCGCAGACCCCCAGCACCTCCGTGCGTCGGACGAGCAAGAAGAGCCCAACCCGAGCGCCGGTGACGCAACTTCGCGCCCGGCCTCCGCGCACTCCGAAACCGGCTGCCTCGAACGACGTCACGAAGCGCACGGCCTGATCAACCAAGCCACCAGGAGAAAGGCAAGCAGCACGTGGGATACGCGGAGAAACGCGGCAGCTACTTCCGTGCCCGGTTCAAGATTGCTCCCGGTCGCTATGGCACCGTGCGCGACGCATCGGGCGGGATGGCCAGGTTCCGCACCAAGCGTGAGGCGGAAAAAGCCGCGAACGACGAGGAATCGAAGGTTCGCGCCGGCTCATGGCGCGACCCCTCGCTGGGGCGGATCACCTTCGGAGACTTCGCGTCGCGGTGGTACGCCGCGCAGGACCTGGCCGCGTCGACGATGCAGAACTACCGACGGCACCTCGAAGAGCACCTGTTGCCCGAGTTCGAGAAGTCCAATTTGGCAGACATCATGGGCGCTGACGTCGACGCTTGGGAGCGGAAAGAGCGAGAGCGCGGCTATGCCGCATCGAGTATCGCGACGTGGCGAGGCACGCTTCACCTGGTCTTGGCCGATGCGGTCGAGGAAGGTCTCATCAGCGCCAACCCGGCTTCTAAGCGCCGAGGCAGGGGAAAGCGTGCCGGCCGTTCGCGGGCCCGAGGGCCGGAGAAGGTCATCACCGATCCCTTTGGCCTGCTGCTGATCGCAGAGCGGGCAGCGCTCCTTTCCGGCCGTGATGACGAGTTCGTGGCCGTCGTGCTCGCGGGGTTCACCGGTCTTCGATGGGGCGAGCTCGTCGGCCTGGAGACGAGGTTCGTGCGGCAGGGGGAGTTGCGGGTGGAGTGGCAGCTCTACGAGCTCGATACCGGCGAGCTGCTGCGGTGCCCGCCGAAAGACGATTCCTATCGCACGATCGCCCTTCCGGAGTGGTTGGCGACGCTCGTGGCCGCTCACGTGGCCAGGAACGCTCCGGCACCGTGCGCTTGTCACGGGCGGACGTACGTGTTCCGCGGTTTGGGGATGGCGAACGGTGTGAGCGGTCGGCCGGGAGCGCGCCTGGCGGACGTCGCTCGAAGAGCCGGCGTCTCGACCGGGACCGTTTCGAACGTGCTAAACCGTCCCCACAGCGTCGTGGAGGCAACCCGTATACGCGTCGAGAAGGCGATCGCCGACCTCGGGTACGTGCGAGGTGCTGCGGCACCGGTGCCAGCCGAGCACTGGCGACGTAATGGCTTCGCGACGTGGCTGTTCCAGCCGGCCGCAACCGGCTGGTACCCGAGGAAGAGTCCGCAACCGGCGCGTCCGGTGCCAGTGCTGGCCGATCCGTGGCCGGGTATTCCTGCGCGAGGTCGAGGAGCGAACGCTCGCGCTGACTGCTGCTGGGTGCCGATCGCTCCGGGCCTAACGCCTCACGGCTTGCGCCACTCGCACAGGACGCTCATGGAGGAGCTGGGCACGCCGGCTGTGCTGGCCGATGAACGCATCGGGCACACGGACACGTCGGTCCAGCGGCGCTACACACACGTGACTGCCGAGATGAGGGCGAGGCTGGACGAAGGACTGACCCGATGTTGGGAGCAGGCACTCTCGACGCGGTTCGAGATCTCGCCGCGTTCTTCGGTGGGGGTACTGAACGAGCTTCTTCAGGCATGCCGAGCCTGAGACAACGGACAGAGGCGGAATAACAGAGGTTGATGCTGGCCAGGGCTTTGCGCGGTCCTGGCCAGCATCCTTCTGTCATGTTGCTGCTGGTGGAGTCCGGAGCAGACGGATGCTCAGGCCGATCAGGGCGACCCCGATGAGGCGGTCGAGGACCTGTCGAGGCATTGGGCGGTCCATGAAAGTGCGCAACTTGTCGACAAGCGTTACGAACACCAACCACCACATCGCGCCGTATGCGACTGCGAATATCCCCAGAAGTAGCAACTGGGGAGCGGATTCCTGCGCTGGGTCTACGAACTGGGGGATCAGGCTCAGGAAGAACAAGGCGGTCTTCGGGTTCGAGAGGTTGGTCAGTGCACCGCGTGCGAATGCTCGCCGTCCTGCCCTGGTGTCCGGCTTGCTTGGAACGTCTGCATGGCCCGTTTTCGAAAGCCCCGACTCGCGCCGTCCGAGCAGGCTCGTCAAACCGAGGAAGAGCAGGTAGCCGGCACCGAGGAGTTTGACTGCGGTGAACGCAGCCGTGGAGCTCATGAGCACCGCGGATAGGCCGATGTTCGCGGCTGTGAGGTGTACGCACATGCCACCGACCACGCCCAGCGCAGCTAGGTTTCCCAGTCGGCGTCCCTGGGTTGAGTAGCGAACGATGACGGCGAAATCCGGGCCAGGCGTCGCGTACGTCAGCGCGACCACGGCGCTGAATACGAGCACGGAAGTCGGGGTCACGGACCTACACCTCTTCGGCGCCTTGGGCCGCCATCCTCGGGGTCTGAGCACGCGAGGTGCGGCGAGTGATCAGTGCGACGCTGGCCAGCACGATCACCAATCCGACGAGCATGCTCGGCGTGAGTGGTTCCCGAAGAAACACGGCGCCCCAGACGAGCCCGAAAGGCGGCACTAGCAGGGTTACGGCGAGCGCCGTGGTCGGCCCTCTTCGGGCGACGATCCGGTAAAACAGCGCGAAACCCAGAGCAGTGCACGGCAACGCCAACGCGATCGCGGCTCCAGCGCTCGCGGCGCTGGGCACCTTGTCTGGCATGGCGAACGGCGTGATCGGCAGCAGTACCGCAGCGGCACCGAGCTGCTGTCCGGTGGCGACGGTAATCGGGGGAGTGGCGCTGAAGTGGCGTTTGGCATAGACCCCGCCGATTGCGTAGCAAACGGCGGCCAGGAGGCTCGCCGCTACCGCCAGCAGAACAGCCAAGCTTGGTTGAAGCGGACCGAGGCCAACCAGCACGGCTACACCGACTACGCCGCACAAGACCCCCGCCAGCCGTCGTGCATTGAGTTGTTCCTGGCCGTAGAGAGCTCCGATGAGCAACGTGAACAGCGGTGTTGTCGCGTTCAGCGTTGCCGCTAGTCCACTCGTTAGCTCCTGCTCGGCTACAGCGATCAAGGTGAACGGCAGTCCGGCAGAAACGGCTCCGAGAACCAGGTAGCGGCGTCCTTGAGCCCGCCAGTTTGGCAGCCCCCTGCGTGCCAGGCTCAAGACGAGCCACAACGCAACTCCGGCGAGCAGTACGCGGGTTTCGATCAGAGCGACAGGGCCAAAATCTGTGACCGCCACCCGTATGAACAGGAACGACGCTCCCCACAGCGCCGCCACGGCCAACAACAGCAGTACGACCACGACACTCACCTTCGTCACTGAGCAGCAGGACGTGGTCTATCGTGAGCAGGCAGAATCCATGAATCAAATCAATTGACTTCATCAGCCCATGAGGAACGCTCATGCAGATTGCTCAACTCCGAGCGTTTGTGGCTGCGCTTGATGAGAACGGGTTCGGCGCGGCTGCACACGTACTCGGGAGGACTCAGTCGGCGATCAGCCATGCGGTCGCAGCACTGGAGCAGGAGCTCGGGGCGGCAGTCCTGCGTCGGAGTCGGGACGGAGTCCGAGCGACTCCGCTGGGAGAGCAGATCCTTCCGAGGGCCCGGGCAGTCCTCCGACAGGTCGAGGGCATTGAGGAAGACGCCCGTGCCTTACGAGGGATGAACCGCGGACGACTTCGCATCGCAGCCTTTCCGACGGCGTGCCAGCTGCTGCCGACCTATATCGCCGCGCTGCGTCGCACGTGTCCCGGCATCGAGGTGGTGCTGTGGGAAGGCACGGACCAGGAGGTCGAAAGGTGGATCGAGGAGCATCTCGTTGACGTCGGAGTCCGCGCCACCCTCGATACTCCCGGAGCTGACGAGCTCCTACTTGCGACCGACGAGATGGTTGCCGTGGTAGATCCACAGCATCCGCTCGCTGCAGAACCGACGGTGCGGCTTTCAGACCTCACTGACGACCCGATGCTGGTCTCCGATGGAGGTTGCGAGCCGCTCGTCGACCAGTTGCATGCCGACGCCGGGATCTCACTGCGCATCGATCAGCGGGTACGGGAGATGTCCACGCTCCTGGCGATGGTCCGCGAAGGGCTTGGCGTGACCGTAGTGCCCGAGCTGTCGGTAGAGGAGGGGCGAGGTGTGGTTGCCATTCCGCTCCGACCGCGCGCCCGCCGTCATCTCACATTGGTCTGTGCAACCGATCCGCCTACCGGTCCCGTGCTCGCCCTACGAGACCTCCTGCGCGCCGAGGAGCATGAAGCTGAACGACCAAACGCTTCGTGCGTCTAGAAGGCGCACCGCAGCCGCCGGATCGATGTGTTACCTCGCTTGCGGCCGCAAGTTGGCGCGACGACCCGAGAAGGCCCCCAGGTCCGAAGGTCGTTGCTAGCGTCGCCGCATGCCACCCGCTGTCATCGTTGCTTACGACCCAGCCTGGCCGGCCCGAGCCCAGAAGCTCCTTCACGAGCTGCGCTCGGTGTTCGTCTCGCTCGCCGGGGCTGACCAGTTCGCTTACGAGCACATTGGCTCTACCGCAGTGCCGGGCCTTGCTGCGAAGCCGATCGTGGACTTGCAGATCCGGATGCCGTCCCTGCCGAGCTTGGCCGAACTTGCCGACCTTCTTGCGCCGACCCCGTTCGTGCCCTCTCACGGCGCACGGCTGGACTCACCAGGGGTCCACATGGACACGCCACGGCCGGGAGATCGTACGGACGCCGCGCTCTACGAGAAGCGGCTCTTCCATGCTCCCGCCGAGGAGGCCATCCTCCACATCCGACGATGCGATTCTCCGTTTGCCGAGTTCGTCGTTGAGTTCCGCGACTGGCTGCGGCACCACCCGGACCAAGCACGTCGCTACGAACAGATCAAGCGCGCTCTCGCTGAGCAGCACGCAGCTGCATCGGACTACGACGACTACACGCGGGCCAAGTCAGCTTTCTTGAACGAGATCCAGCCAGCCATGCGTAGTTGGGCTCACAACCGGTTGTCCTGATCGGCCCGCACGACTCAACGGCGCTGCGCCGTGCCTTGCTGGTTGTGGAGGTCCCCCAACTGGCGGAGGGGGGCGGTAGCCGCAAGCACGGAAGACCAAGATCTTCTCCCTATTTTCTCCCAGTGGCGCTTCTGGGCATAGGAAAAGGGCCTGGCCGGAACTCCTTGCGGAGTCCTGACCAGGCCCTTTGCCTTGTCGGGGTGGCGGGATTTGAACCCACGACCTCTTCGACCCGAACGAAGCGCGCTCCCAAGCTGCGCCACACCCCGATCTCCAGCTCTGAGGCATCTCGGGTGCTCGCCTCAGCGCTGGATATAGCTTAGCGGATGCCCTCGCCCGCTCCGTACGGGGTCCTGCTTTCGGCGTTCTCCCTGGTCGCGTCCGGGTTTTCGGTCCGAGGCAGCAAGGTCAGCAGCGTCGCCTCCGGCGGGCACGCGAAGCGGACCGGGGCGTACGGCGACGTGCCCAGGCCGGCCGAGACGTGCAGGTGCATCCGCTCGCCCCACGTGGAGGCACCGCGGGCGCGGGTGCGGTCGATGTCGCAGTTGGTCGTCAGGGCGCCGTAGCCCGGTACGCGCAGCTGACCGCCGTGGGTGTGCCCTGCCATCACCAGGTCGTAGCCGTCCTCGGCGAAGCTGTCGAGCACCCGGGGCTCGGGCGAGTGGGTGATGCCGAGCTTGAGCCCCGCGTCGGCCGGGGGCCGTCCCGCGATCTCCTCGTAGCGGTCCAGGTGCAGGTGCGGGTCGTCCAGGCCGGCGACGTGGATCTTCGTGCCGTTGACGTCGATGTCGTGGCGGCGGTGGGTGGCGTCGAGCCAGCCGTGCTCGGTCATCGCCGCGCGTAGGTCCCGCCACGGCAGCGGCTCGCCGTGGATGCGCTTGGTCTTCGCCGACGGGAGCAGGTAGCGGGCCGGATTCTTCGGCTTCGGGCCGTAGTAGTCGTTGCTGCCGAAGATGAACACCCCGGGCTTGGACAGCAGCGGACCCATCGCGCGCAGCGCAGCCGGGACGGCCTGCGGATGCGCGAGGTTGTCGCCGGTGTTGACCACGAAGTCGGGGTCGAGGTCGGCGAGCTCGGCGACCCAGCGCTGCTTCGACCGCTGGTTCGGCGTCATGTGCAGGTCAGAGATGTGCAGCACCCGCAGCGGGGGTGTGCCCTCGGTCAGGACCGGAACCGTGGCCTGGCGCAACGTCCAGTGTCGCCGTTCGATGGCCGCCGAGTAGGTGAGCGTCGCGGCGCCGACCGCGCCCGCGCTGAGCAGAATCCGCCCGAACTTGTTCACCCTCACAAGCCTACGTCTCGACAGGGGTCGGCGGCCCGCCGCCCGCGTGCCTGGCGCGATAATCGGCGCATGGCAGAGCTCAAGGAAAAGCTGCGCGCGGACCTGTCCGCCGCGATGAAGCAACGCGACACCGCCGTCACCGGAGTCCTGCGCATGGCGCTGGCCGCCGTGGGCAAGGAGGAGGTGTCCGGCAAGCAGCAGCGGGAGCTCTCCGACGACGAGGTGCTCAAGGTGCTGTCGAAGGAGGCCAAGAAGCGCGACGAGGCGTCGGAGGCGTTCCGCTCGGCCGGTCGTGACGAGCAGGCCGACTCCGAAGCCTCCGAGGCCGAGATCCTGCGCCGCTACCTGCCCCAGCAGCTCTCCGACGACGAGCTGTCCTCGCTGGTCACCAAGGCCATCGCCGAGGTCGAGGCCGAGTTGGGCGAGCGCCCGGGCATGAAGCAGATGGGCCAGGTCATGAAGGCCGCCAACGCCAAGGCCGCGGGCCGCGCCGAGGGCGGCAAGGTCGCCGGGATCGTCAAGGCCCAGCTCCAGGGCTGAGCCACCGGCTCAGTCGTCGGAGGTGTTCTGGCGCCAGTAGGCGAGGGCGTAGAGGTGGCGGCGGTCCAGGTCGAGCTCGCGCTGGCAGTGCTCGCGCAGCTGGTGGACCGCCTCGGCCTCCGCGCCGATCCACACGTAGGGGTCCGCGCCCAGGTCGGTGTCGCGGACGGCGTCGAGGAGCAGGGTGCCCTCGCCCGCCGGGGTGCCGTCGCGGTGGAGCCAGCGCCAGGTGACCTCAGCCGCCGATTCGATCCGCTGCTCCTCGGATTCATCGGCGACCTCGGCGAAGACCTGCGCGCGGGCTCCGGCGGGCAGCTCTTCGAGGATCGCGGCGATCGCCGGCAGCGCCGTCTCGTCGCCGATCAGCACCAGCGGATCCGCATCGGGATTCGGCTGGTAGGCCGGGCTGGGGCCGACCGTGACGATCTGGTCGCCCGGTTCGGCCTCCGACGCCCACTTGCTGCCCGGGCCGTCGTGGTCGTGGACCACGAAGTCGATCGCCAGCTCCCGGCGCTCGGCGTCGAAGCTGCGGACCGTGTAGGTGCGCTGCAGGGGCTGCTCGTCGCGGGGGAGGGCGAAGACCTCCTCGCGGGTGCGGCCCAGCGGCATCGGCTTGCCCGGTTGCGGCAGGCAGAGCTTGATCCGCTGGTCGCTGCCGTTGCTGACGAAGTCGACCAGCTCGTCCCCGCCGAGGACCAGCCGCACCACGCGCGGCGTGATCCGCTCGGTCGACCGCACCTCCACCAGGCGGTAGCGGGACCGGGCACGTCGGGTGCTCGCCTGCGCTCTCGTCACGCAGGCGAGTTTACGAAAACCCGATTCACCCGGTCACCGGCCCGGCGGTGAACCCGGACCGCCCGGCTGCTGCCCCGGCGGGAGCACCGGTGGTCCCGGTGGCTGACCCGCTACCGGCGGCGGGGCCTCCGGCGGCGCCGGCCGCTCCGTCGACGGCGGCGGAACGTAACCGGTGCTCACCGACAACGTCACCGTCTCGCCGGGCAGCGCGAAGCCGCGCGGCGTCTGGCTGGTCACCGTGCCCTTCTTGCGCTGGCTGTTCACCGAGCGCTCCGAGACCTTGTAACCGGCCTTCTCCAGGGTTTCCTTGGCGCGCTCGTTGGTCAGGCCGACCACGTTGGGCACGTGGAACTCGTCGCCGCCGTTCTCGTAGCGGTCGGTGGTCGGCGGCAGCGGAGCGACCGGCAGTCCCTCGTGGATCACGTTCATCGCGTCGAACCAGGTCCGCGCGGGGACCTTGCCGCCGTAGATGTTGCCGCCGTTGGCGCCGCAGAGCCGTGGCGGGTCGCTGTCGCAGATGCCCTGCGGCGAGGTGCCGTCGCTGAAGGTCAGCACCGAACCCGCGTACTGCGGTGTCGCACCGAGGAACCCGGCCGACTGGTGGGCCTCGGTGGTACCGGTCTTGGACGCCACCGGACGGGTCCAGCCCGCGCCGCTGGCCGCCGCAGCAGCCGTGCCGCCGCCGGTGTCGTCCTTGCTCATGCCGACGGCCAACGCGTTGGCCAGCTGCTCATCGACTGCCTGCTCGCACGGGTCTTCGGTGATCGACACCGGATTGCCGTTGCGGTCCTGGATCTGCTCGATCGGCGTCGGCGGGCACCAGGTGCCGCCGCTCATGATCGTGGCCCCGACGTTGCTGAGTTCCAGCGGACTGGTCGGCGCGAACCCGAGCGTGAACGCACCCATGTTCTTCTGCTTCATGAACTCCGCCTGCGACAGTCCGCCGGAGCCGTTGGGCGTGACCGGATCCCCGCTGGCGGTGTTGTGCAGCAGCGTCTGCCGCATGCCCAGCCGGGCCGCCATGTCCACCGTGGAATTCAGCCCGGCCCGCTCCTGCAACGCGACGAACGCGGTGTTCGGCGACGTCGCCAGCGCCATCTGCAGCGTGCGCGGTCCCGGTGCGACGCCTTCGGCGTTGCCGACCGTGTAGGGCCGGGAACCGTTGCGGTAGACCTGCGAGGTGTAGGACCCGGGCGACTGGATGGTGTTGTAGATCCCCATCCCCTTCTCCAGCGCCGCCGCCGCGGTGAACACCTTGTAGATCGACCCGGCGCCGAACTTCGCCACGCCGCTGGGCAGCGCGTAGGAGGTCTGGCCCTTCGACGCGTCGATGCCGAAGTCGCGGTTGGCGACCAGCGCGCGCACCTTGTGCTTCTCCTTGCCGGGTTCGACGACGCTCATCACGTTCGCGATGCCCTTGGTCGTCTTCGGCACGCCGCGCTCGGCGGCGGCCTTGGCCGCGTCGGTGGCGCGCTTGTCCATCGACGTGTGGATCGTGTAACCGCCGGTCTTGAGCTGCTCCTCGGTGAACCCGGCGCGCTCCAGGTAGTCGATGACGTAGCGGCAGAAGAACCCGTCGGACGGGCCGGCTCCGACGCAGCCGTTGGGGATGTTCTGCAACGGCGTGACCAGGCCGAGCGGCGCGTTGCGGGCCTCGTTGGCGGCTTCCGGGGTGATCCGGCGCTGGTCCTCCATCGCCTTGATCACCAGGTTGCGCCGGTTGAGCGCCTCCTCCGGGTTGCTCTCCGGGTTCAGCGCGCTGGGGCTGTTGACCATGCCCGCCAGCAGCGCCGACTGGGCGATGGTCAGCTTGTCCGGAGTGGTGCCGAAGTAGGTCCGCGCTGCGGCTGCGATCCCGTGCGCCTGGTTGCCGTAGGGCACGACGTTGAGGTAACGGGCGAGGATCTGCTCCTTGCTGAGCTGCTTCTCCACCTGCAGCGCGATGCGGATCTCCCGCAGCTTGCGGCCGGGGGTCTGCTCGATCGCCTTGGCCTGCTTGACCGGGTCGTCGGCGGCCACCACGTGCACCAGGTAGTTCTTCACGTACTGCTGGGTGAGGGTGGAACCGCCCTGCGCGATCTCGCCGGACATCTGGTTGGTCACGGCGGCGCGCGCGGTGCCCGCCCAGTCCACCCCGTGGTGGTCGAAGAACCGCCGGTCCTCGATGGCCACGATCGCCGCCTTCATGGTGTCGGCGATCTGGTCAGGAGCGGCCGGCGTCCGATCTTGGTTGAACAGGTAAGCGATCGGCCTCCGATCCTTGTCTGTGATCGTCGTCACAAGTGGCGGTTCCTTGGTCATCATGTCCGTGGAAATGCTGTTGACGGCGTCTCCAGCACGGTTGGAGACCACTCCGAGTGACCCCGCCGCCGGGAAGAGCAATCCCGCGACCAACACGCCAGCCAGCACACACAGACCGAAAAGCTTCAACAAGCCGTCTCGGGCACGCACGCCCCCAGCCTAAATCGTACGCGCTCCGTGACGGAGTGTTACGCCCGAAATCCAACCGATGTAGTGAGTGTGAAAGATAACGGGACGACAACCGTCGGTTGGTTGTGGAACCGCTGGGCTCTACAGTCCGTCTACGTCCAGCGACAGCACTGTTGTGGTTCGGCTCCCGACTTCCGAACCACGGCATCCGGTGCCGGGGGGCTCCGGACGAAATACAGTCGCCGACGATCCAGTGAGGAGCTGGGGGAACTCTATGTTCGAGCAGGGGGACTGGCGGGTTAACGCCGCATGTCGAGACCAGAACCCGGATCAATTGTTCGTCCGCGGGGCTGAGCAGCGCAAAGCACGAATGGTTTGTTTTGGCTGCCCAGTGCGGACGGAGTGCCTCAGCGAGGCGCTAGACAACAAGATCGAATTCGGTGTGTGGGGTGGAATGACCGAACGCGAACGCCGGGCGCTGCTGCGCCGTCGTCCGGATGTTCGTAACTGGCGCGAATTGCTTGAGGCAGCGCGTCAGGATTACTCCGATATCGCCGAGTTTCAGGTGAGCTGATCCCCGAGAAATGATCAGGCCGGGCGTGAACGTTGAAAACGTTAATGCCCGGCCTGATTTTTGGATTATTCCCCGGCGAGCCGCCGGCCGATCTCCCGCAAACCGGCCAGATCGTGCACATCGGACGGCAAGGCCGGGACACCAACGAGTGACACCTCCGGGTGCGCTCGGGTGAACCGTGCGAGCATCCGCTTCTCCCGGTCGGCGATCGCCACCCGGTCCGCGTGCACCCGCAGCACCGCCGCCGCCAGCGGAGCCGAACCGGCGGTCTCGATCTCGTCGGCCACCGCCGCGGCGCGGTTGCCCCCCAGCTCGGCGACCACCGGGTGCGTCCGGTTGGCGACCAGCCCGACCAGCGGCATCGATTCCCCGGCCAGCCGCTCCACGAAGTAGGACGCCTCCCGCAGCGCGTCCGGCTCCGGCGCGGCGACCACCAGGAACGCCGTTCCCGGCGAGCGCAGCAGCCGGTAGGTCTGCTCGGCGCGCTGCCGGAAGCCGCCGAAGGTCGAGTCGAAGGCCTGCACGAAGTTCGCGGCGTCGTTGAGCAGCTGCCCGCCGATGATCGTCGACACGGCCTTGGCGAACACGCCGAACGAGGCGCCGACGATCTTGCGCAGCCCGCGCCCGCCCGCGCGCGCGGGACTGGACAGCATCTTGATGAGCCGCCCGTCCAGCACGGTCGACAGCCGCTGCGGCGCGTCCAGGAAGTCCAGCGCGGAACGGCTGGGCGGGGTGTCGACGACGATCAGGTCCCATTCGCCGGAGGCGGCGAGCTGCCCGAGCTTCTCCATCGCCATGTACTCCTGCGTTCCGGAGAACGAGGTCGAAATGGTCTGGTAGAAGGGGTTGTTCAGGATCTGCTCGGCTCGTTCGGGGCCGGCGTGCATCTGCACCATGTCGTCGAAGGTGCGCCGCATGTCGAGCATCATCGCGTTCAGGTCGCCCGCGGGCTCGAAGCCCTCCAGCGACACCTGCTTGGGCGTGTTGCCGAGTTCCCGCAGGCCCAGCGCTTGGGCGAGTCGCCGCGCGGGGTCGATGGTGAGCACGACCGTCTTGCGCCCGCGTTCGGCGGCCCGCACCGCCAGCGCCGCCGCCGTGGTCGTCTTGCCGACGCCGCCGGAGCCGCAGCAGACGACGACGTGGGTGTCGGGGTCGTCCAGCAGCGCGTCGACGTCGACCTGGGACGGCCGCAGCGGTTCGCTCATCGGTGGCTCCGGATGCCGTGTTCGGTGAATATCTCGGCGAGCTCGTAGAGCTCGGCGACGTCGATCCCCGCGGTGAGGTCCGGCAGCGAGACGGTGGGCAGGTCGGTGGCGGCGAGCTGGTCGCGCGCGGCGTCCTCGGCCCGGTGCCGGATGGCGTGCTCGATCGTCTCGTGGACCAGCCCGTCGAGGGTGTCGTCATCGACCTTCAGCCCGGCGGATTCGAGCCCGGTGCGCACCCGATCGGCGTCGACGCGGCCGTCGGCGGCGGCCGACACCGATCGCGCGGGCAGCCTGCCGGGGCGGACCCGGTTGAGCACGACCGCTCCGGGCCGCAGGTCGGCGGCGTCGAGCTCTTCGACGGCTTCGAGGGTTTCGCGCACCGGGAGCTCCTCGAGCAGCGTGACGACGTGGACCACGGTGTCGGCGGAGTGGACCAGGCGCACCACGCCGTCGCTGTGGTCGCGGATGGGTCCGACCTTGGCGAGGTCGGCCATGGCGCGGGTGACGTCGAGGAACTTCACCACCCGCCCGGTCGGCGGGGCGTCCACGACGACCGCGTCGTAGACGTAGCGGCCGCGCTCGTCGGTGCGACCGACGCATTCCTTGATCTTGCCGGTGAACAGCACGTCCCGGAGCCCGGGCGCGAGCGTGGTGGCGAACTCGATGGCGCCCATCTTGCGCAGCGTCCGGCCGGCGAACCCGAGGTTGTAGAACATCGACAGGTACTCCAGCAGCGCCGGCTCGGCGTCGATGGCCAGCGCTCGCAGCTCACCGCCACCGGGAGCCGCGGCGATCCACTCCTCGGAATAGGGCAGTGGCGCGCTGTCGAAGAGCTGCGCGATGCCCTGCCGCCCCTCGACCTCGATGAGCAGCACCTTCTTGCCGCCGGTGGCCAGCGCCAGCGCGAGCGCGGCGGCGACCGTCGTCTTCCCGGTCCCGCCCTTCCCGCTGACCACGTGCAACCGCGCCTGGTTCAGCTCCCCGTCCCATGAGGTCACGCGATCAGCGTAAGTCCCCGTTTCCAGAATTGGAGAGTGACGGTGGTCGTTCTGCGTAGCGGTGCGGGTAGGGGAACCTGAGGAGCTCCGTGGACTCCGGGCGCCACTCCTGATGTATGCCAGCCAATACACGGCGTCGCGGCGTCCTCGCCACGAAGCTCCTCAGAACCCCCGGCGGTGCGAGGCGCGTAGGTGGGCCAACGGCTACGCCGTTCAAGAAGAACTAGGCTGCACAACCATGCAGAAGTGGGAGTACGCCACCGTTCCGTTGTTGAGTCACGCGACCAAGCAAATCCTCGACCAGTGGGGCGAGGACGGTTGGGAGCTCGTCGCCGTGCTGCCGGGTCCCACCGGTGAGCAGATGGTGGCTTACCTGAAGCGGCCGAAGGAGGCCTGACATGGGTCGGTGGACGGATCGCCTGGCGGAGCTGGGCATTCCGCTGCCCGAGGTCGTCAAGCCCGTGGCGGCTTACGTGCCTGCGGTGCGGACGGGTTCGCTGGTGTTCACCGCGGGCCAGATCCCGATGGTGGCCGGTTCGCCGGCGGGCCTGGGCAAGGTCGGTGCTGAGGTCAGCGCCGAGGAGGCCCAGCAGCACGCCCGGATCTGCGCGCTGAACGCGCTGGCCGCGGTCGATTCGCTGGTCGGCCTGGACTCGATCGTCCGCGTGGTCAAGGTCGTCGGGTTCGTGGCCTCGGCTGAGGGCTTCACGGGGCAGCCGGGTGTGGTCAACGGTGCTTCGGAGCTGCTGGGCGAGGTCTTCGGCGAGGCGGGGCAGCACGCTCGCTCGGCCGTGGGTGTCGCGGAGCTGCCGCTGGGCGTGCCGGTCGAGGTCGAGCTGGTCGTCGAAGTCGAGTGAAGTCGGCATTCCGGACCTGATGCGCGGCGTCGCCCTACTCGGGGTGACGCCGCGTTCTCGTTCCGTGAGCGCGACGTGTTCGCCGGGAACGGAGTCGTGATTTTTTCGGTGGTGGGCATCCGGAGACCGACTACGGCAAGTACGCTGCGATCATCCCCGATCTTCGTTCGCCAGATCCGGTGTAGCCCAGATGGGGGGTGTTGATTCCAACGCGTTGCGTTTGGGTCGTTCAGGGGATTGTTCGACCCGGTCAGTAGCACCAAAGTTCACCTGGAAGGGTGCAGCCGCGTGCGGGGGAGCGGCGGCTGCGTCCGGAACCGGAGTACTAGGCATGGAGGGGCGCCGTGGCAGTGCGTGAAACCGATCTGCTGTGCCACGAACTGTTGCTTCGGTTGGCCGGCAGGTTGCCCGACCGGCACCTGTGGCGATACCGCGACTGGCTGGCAGGGGGTGCCGCCGAGGTCGTGGCGAGGCTTCTGCCGGGCACGCTGGTCCGCGAGCGCATCGCGCTCGACGACGACGAGCACCGGCTGCTCTCGGACGCGCTGCTGCCGCTGGGCGCCGACCCGGCGATGGTCAACGCGATCCTCCCCGCGGTCGTGGACACCACGCCGCACTACTCGTTCACCACCGAACGCCCGGCCGAGAACGTCGGCGACTCGGCGGTGCTGGTGCTCGGCGCGACGCTGCGCGGTCGCGCCGGTGTGCGCGAAGTGCGCAACACCTGGCGGCGCCGCGACTCGGGTTCCCCGAAGCTCGTCGTGCTGGTGTCCGTGTCGGACGACTGCGTCGAGCTCGCCGGGGAGATCCAGCGGGTGCTGCGGGCGCTCGGCGACTCCGCGCCCTGCGTCGAGGTCGTGCCCAAGGACCTGGAACCCACCCCGTACCACCGGATGGCGATCGAGGAGTCGGCGCTGGTGTGCGTGGGAGCTGAAGAATTCGCCGGTCGCCGCGGCTGAGCGGGCGGCATCTGAAGGAGGCATTCGTGGTGGACGTTGCAGAGGCCGCCGGACCGGTCGACCGGCTGCACAGCCTCTTGCTGGCCATGACCGGGCGCGTCGATGACGACGGCATCGACGGCGCTCGGGAGCTGCTCGGCATGGGCTTGCCCGATGCCGGAGCGGAGTACCTGGCCGGGTGCCTGCTGGCCGGGCAGATCGAGGTGACCGCCGCGGAGCAGTACCACCTGCGCCGGGTGCTCGACGAGACGCGGTCCAACCGCCAGCTCGCCGACCGGCTCAAGGTGGTCGAGTCGCTGCTGCCGGAGAACCACAAGTTCAGCGCCCCGCACACCGACGACACCGATCTCGAGCTGACGCTCAAGCAGATCGGCGGACGTCTCGCGGGTCTGCGCGGCATGTGGATCACCAGCCGGACCACGCCCGCGGGCACCAGCTACGGCGCGGTGCCGCAGGGCGTCCTGCTGGCCGAGGTCGGCCCCGACGGTTCCGGTCCCGCTGTCGCCTTCCAGCTCGTCTCGGCCCTGCGCCGAGCCGGTCTGCGCTACGCGGTCGACGTCTTCGCCACCGGCGCCGACCTGCCCGAGTACCACCGCGACGCGCTGTCGACGGCCCGGCGGGTGCGGTTAGAGGTAGCGCCCGTGGAGAGGGCGGCTCCTCCGGCTGTTCCGCGCCCCGAGCAGGTCGTCGAGCGCAGACAACCCGAAGAGCCCCCGGCTCCACCACCGCCCGCGCAGCCGGCCCCGGTGGAAGAACCCCGGCCGGAGGGGGTGTCGCACGCTGTGGCCGAGCCGCAGCACGAGTTTCCCGGTGAGCC
The DNA here is from genome assembly GCF_004348435.1 of Saccharopolyspora terrae. Classification (NCBI taxonomy): domain Bacteria; kingdom Bacillati; phylum Actinomycetota; class Actinomycetes; order Pseudonocardiales; family Pseudonocardiaceae; genus Saccharopolyspora; species Saccharopolyspora terrae. Next base: position 29,024 of record NZ_SMKS01000056.1, read on the forward strand.
ACCCGAGGACGCACACCCCGAGACAGCGGCCGAGCAGACGGGTGTGATGATGCGCGTCCCCGCCGCCGTCGACGCCAAGTTGACCGATCGGGAGCGCAACCTGCTGCGCAAGCTGCACGAGGAGCTCGCGCACCGCGAGCAGGACGGACCGGCCAAGCGCCAGCCCAAGTCCGAGGACGGCCGGACCTCCACCATGCCCGGCGGCACGGGCGGGTTCCCGCCGATCTCGGCGAACCAGCAGGTGTACACCTCGCAGCAGCAGCGCTGATCCTTCAGACGGTGTTCGACCGCCGGTCGCCGACATAGGGTGGCGGGCATGGATCGTTCGCTGCCAACGGGATTCGTGCCGGAGGACCGGCCGGACAAGCCCGTGCGCCCCAAGGACGCGGCAACCGTGATGCTGCTGCGCGACGGCCCCTCGGGGCCCGAGGTGTTCCTGCAGCGCAGGGTGAAGGGCATGGCCTTCGCGGGCGGGATGACGGTGTTCCCCGGAGGCGGTGTCGACCAGCGCGACGCGGACGCCTCGGTCGCCTGGAGCGGGCCGGGACCCGAGTGGTGGGCGCAGCGCTTCGGCTGCACGCCGGAGGTGGCCCGCGCGCTGGTGTGCGCGGCGGTCCGGGAGACGTTCGAGGAGTCGGGCGTGCTGCTGGCAGGACCGGATTCGTCGACGGTCGTCGAGGACACCGGCGGCTATTCCGCAGCCCGTCAGGCCCTGGTGACCAGGGACGTCTCGCTCGCAGGCTTCCTCGCCGAGGAAGGTCTGGTGCTGCGCGCCGATCTGCTGCGCCCGTGGGCGAACTGGCTGACGCCCGAGCAGGAGCCGCGCCGCTACGACACCAGGTTCTTCCTGGCCGCGATGCCGGCCGGACAGCGCGCGGACGCCATCACCACCGAGGCCGCCGAGGCCTACTGGGCGACTCCGCAGCAGGCGCTGACCGACTTCCGGGAGGGCCGCTGCCACCTGCTCCCGCCGACCGAGGTCACGCTGACCGAGCTCGCCGAGGCCGACGACCTCGCGTCGGCGCTGCACGCGGAGCGGACGCTGAACAAGATCATGCCGAAGCTGATCGAGCGGAACGGTCGCTGGCACGCGGTGCTGCCCGGCGAGCCCGGATTCGAGGAGGCGTGATGCAGCACCCCGCCTACGGCGAGCTCCGCCCGGTCACCTCCTACGCGTCGGTGCTGCTGGCCGACAACCCGAACCCGATGACGCTCGACGGCACGAACACGTGGGTGCTGCGCGATCCGGATTCGCGCGAGTGCGTGGTCATCGACCCGGGTCCTGACGACGCCGTGCACCTGAGCCGGGTCGCCGGCCACGGGCCGGTGTCGCTGGTGCTGCTCACCCACCACCACGAGGACCACACCGCCGGTGTGGCGGATTTCGTGCAGCGCACCGGGGCTCCCGTGCGCGCGCTCGACCCGAAGCTGTGCCACGACGCGGAGCCGATCGCCGACGGCGAGCCGATCGACGCGGCGGGCCTGCGACTGCGGGTGCTGACCACGGCGGGGCACACGGCCGACTCGGTCTGCTTCGTCGCCGAGCACGACGAACCGGCGGTGTTCACCGGCGACAGCATCCTCGGCCGAGGCACCACGGTCGTCGCCCACCCCGACGGCCACCTGGGCTCCTACCTGGACTCGCTGCGCAAGATCGCGTCCTTGCCGCCAGGCGTCCGCGCGCTGCCGGGCCACGGCCCGGAACTCGACGACGCCCGCGCGGTGGCCGAGCACTACCTCGACCACCGCAGGCAACGCCTCGCCCAGGTCCGCCAGGCCCTCGGCGACCTCGGCCCCGGAGCCACCCCGCGCCAGGTGGTCGAACTCGTCTACGCCGACGTCGACCCCGCCGTCTGGCCCGCAGCAGACCTCACGGTCCAAGCCCAACTCACCTACCTCGTGGAGCACGAAGACCTCTGAAGGCCACCGCCCGATCAGCTGCCGGCGAGGGTGAGGTTGGTCTGGGTGGGGAGGAGGGTGTTGCGGCGGAGGTAGAGGACGGCGGCGAGGGCGGCCCCTGCTGCTCCGGCGACCAGGAACGCCGTCGGGGGTCCGGCGAGTTCGACGAGCTGACCGCTGACGGACTGGCCGATGGCCGAGCCCAGCGTCACCGACGTGACCACCCAGCCGAACGCCTCCGCTGCCGTGCCGGGCGGGGCCGCGAACTCGACCGCGACCGAGTGGGCCGTCGACTGCGGGGTGATCAGGCAGCCCGCGACCAGCAGCATCAGCGCCAGACCCAGCAGCGTCGTCGGGAGCGCGAGCAGCGCGACCAGGCCCGCGAAGCCCAGCAGCAGCGCGGGCAGCCGCAGGTGCATCGGACGCGGCCAGGGGTGCACGCCGTAGACCACGCCGACCGCGACGGAACTGACCGAGGCCAGGCTCATCAGCAGCCCGCCCATCGTGGGCTGACCCGCGTCGACGGCGGCGGCCGGGACCGCGACCTCGATGAAGCCGATCACCACGCCGAACCCCAGCGCGGCCAGCGCGACCGTGCGCATCCCCGGGGCCGCGATGGCTCCCAGCATGGCGCCCGCGTGCTCGCCCGTGTCCGGGCGCTGCGTGCGGGCCGCGCGCGTCGAGGCGAAGCCGACGCTGCCCACCACCATGCAGGCCGAGCCGACCACGACGCCGGTGCCCGCCCACGGCATCGCCACCAGCAGGCCCGCCAGGCCCGGCCCGAGGATGAAGAAGACCTCGAGGCTGATCGCCTCGTAGGAGAACGCTGCCTCGCGGACGCGGCCGGCCGGCAGCAGGTGTCCCCACAGGGCGCGCGAAGCCGAACCGATGTTGGGCTGGAGCAGTCCCATCGCGAACGCGCCCGCCACCACCAGCGAGGTCGAGGCGTCCAGCTCGATCGCGGCCAGCGTCGCCACCACGGAGGCCGTGAACAGCGCTGAGGTGATGTACAGCGGCTTCGACGGGCCGATCCGGTCGACGATCCTGCCCTGCACGACGGAGCCCATCGCCACGCCGATCAGCTCGGCGGCCGAGACCGCTCCGGCGATCGCGAACGACGAGCTCTCCCGCTGCATGTACAGCAGCAGGGCCATGCCGATCATCGCGATCGGCAGCCGGCCCAGCAGCGACGTCACGACGGGGGTGCGGGCTCCGGGGGTGGTCAGGGCGGCGCGGTAGTCGGCCAGCGACGTGGATGTGGACACGCGTACCAGTATGCCGATTGTGGTACGCCGGTACCAACGTGTTTTTCACCTGCTAGGAGCTGGATGAGTGACGTTCGTTACTCAGAACGGGTGATGTGTGCAACCGTCCCCTCGGGACGCACGTCTTGGTTGGTGAAAGGGGGTTGCTGGACAGCACGGACTTCCAGCATCTTCGAAGGGGAGACAACTCCACACAGACGCCTCCGGTGCCGAGGATTCGGGGCCGAAGCATCGGAGGATCGGGGAAGCGTGGTTAGTCGTCGGGGGACGAACCACGCGAATGTGAAGGGGCTGGAGCGCCACGTCGGGGGTGGCGCCCAGCCCCTTCACATGCACTGGGTGGTCGGAACCGGTCAGCAGCCCCCGCCGCCTCCGCCGTCGCCCCCTCCGGAGCCTCCGCCGCCGTCGCCCCCGAAGCCTCCGCCGTCGAAGCCGCTCCAGCCGCCGTCGTGATTGCTGCCGGCCCCGCTGGTGCCGACGAACGAGCTGCCGGCCCGCTTGCGGCGACGGTCTCCGACCCGGTGGGACCTGCTCATCGAAGTCCGCACCCTCATCAGGAACACGATCGCCAGGATCACCGCCGCCAGCGCGATCACCATCGCGGAATTCATCCACAGTCCCCTTTCGCCTCAGCGTCCGACCGTTGGACGTGGCGGGGGTGACGTGCGTTGCGCTCGAGGCCCAACGTGAAATTCACGGACGTGCGCGCGCACGCAAAGGACGCGCGTCGGCTGAAGAACCCGGGAATGAGCCCCGGACTCTTCGGCCGACGCGCGTCAGCTTCGCGATATGTGTGACGTCGCCGCTCAGCGAGCGCGGCGGGCCAAGCGCTCCGGATCCAGGATCAGCACGCTCTTGCCCTCGAGACGCAGCCAGCCGCGGTGCGCGAAGTCCGCGAGCGCCTTGTTCACGGTCTCCCGCGAGGCGCCGACGTACTGCGCGATCTCTTCCTGCGTCAGGTCGTGGGTGACCCGCAGCAGACCCGCTTCCTGGCTGCCGAAGCGCTGCGCGAGCTGCAGCAGCGCCTTGGCGACGCGTCCCGGGACGTCGGTGAAGATCAGGTCGGCGAGCATGCCGTTCGTGCGGCGCAGGCGGCGAGCCACCACGCGCAGCAGCTGCTCGGCGATCTCCGGGCGAGTGGCGATCCACTGCCGCAGAGCGCCGCGGTCCATGCTCAACGCGCGCACCTCGGTGACCGTGGTCGCGGTCGAAGTCCGCGGCCCGGGGTCGAAGATGGACAGCTCGCCGAACATGTCCGACGGCCCCATGATCGCCAGCAGGTTCTCCCTGCCGTCCGGGGATTTGCGTCCGAGCTTCACCTTGCCGGACTGAATGATGTAGAGCCGGTCACCCGGCTCGCCCTCGGCGAAAATCACGTGTCCGCGCGGGAACTCGATCGGTTCCAGCGACTGTGCCAGTGCCTCCGCCGCGGCCGGCTCCACGCCTTGGAAGATGCCGGCTCGGGCCAGGGTCTCGTCCACCTCGTCCCTCCATGTTGAGACGCGGCGGCTGTCTGTGGTGCCGGACCCGCGTCAGCGTGTCTGGCGATGTGCCGCCGATCACTACCAGTGATTCTAAGACTGGTCGCGCGAACGGCGAGTACGCAGCCTACCGGCGCGTCCCACCCTGCGTAGCTGGAAAAGCTCCAGCGCACGTCCAATACCTTGCCGGAACAGCGCCCGCACCTCATCAGGCCGGGCGTTCTCCAGCAACTCCTCCACCTCGTTCTCTTGCACCGCCACATGCCGCAGGCGGGCTTCCACGCGCTCCATGAAGAGCGTGAAGAACATGATCACGAGCGGTACGACGATGACGAACCAGGCAGCCATCATGGTGTGAATCCTCGCTCATACCTTCGACGCCGGTTCAACCGGGGGTCGATTCGCAGGGCCGGTGACAGTACCGCCACTTTCCGTGTCCGTGCTCCTCCGTAGTCTGGTGGGGTGCCGGAGCCTTCCCGAAACACCCGCGCCAAGTCCGCTGGACCGTCTCCTGACCAGGTCGTATCCCGGTCCAGGAAGAAGGAGGAGACCCGGTTGGGGCTCGTCCGGCGAGCGAGGCGCATGCTGCGCGCCCTCGACGAAGCCTATCCGGACGCGCATTGCGAGCTCGATTTCAACACGCCCCTGGAGCTCGCGGTCGCGACCATCCTGTCCGCCCAGTGCACCGACAAGCGGGTCAACGAGGTCACGCCCGCGCTGTTCCGCCGGTACCCGACGGCCGAGGCCTACGCCGGGGCCGAGCGGACCGAGCTGGAGGAGATGATCCGGTCCACCGGCTTCTACCGGAACAAGGCGGCGTCGCTGATGGGGCTGGGCGCCGCGCTGGTGGACGGGCACGGCGGTGAGGTTCCCGCCAAGCTCGACCAGCTGGTCAAGCTGCCCGGCATCGGGCGCAAGACCGCCAACGTGATCCTCGGCAACGCCTTCGACGTCCCGGGCATCACCGTGGACACCCACTTCGGACGCCTGGTGCGCCGGTGGGGCTGGACCGAGCTGGAGGACGCGGTCAAGGTCGAGCACGCGATCGGCGAGCTGATTCCCCGCAAGGAGTGGACGATGCTGTCGCACCGGGTGATCTTCCACGGCCGCCGGGTCTGCCACTCCCGCAAGCCGGCCTGCGGCGCGTGCCTGCTGGCCAAGGACTGCCCCTCCTACGGCGCCGGGCCGACCGATCACGTGGAGGCCGCGAAGCTGGTCAGGGGTCCGGAGACGCCGCGGCTGCTGGAGCTGGCGGGCATCGTCGACGAGATCCCGGACAAGACCATCGAGAGCCAGGCGGCCAAGGAGCCGGTGGCGTGAACCTCCGTGCCTACCGGTCCGAGATCCAGTGGACCGTCGTGGTCGTCGTGCTCGCGATCCTCGCGGCGGTCGCGCTCTGGCCGCGCGACCACGAGCAGCAGCAAGGCCCCACCGCGGCGCCACCACCGGCGGAGCGGATCGATCCGCAGCAGCGCGCGGCCGCCGCGCTGCAGCCGTGCCCGGCCGGAACGGGTGGACCCGCCGAGCTGGCGGGCACGACGCTGCAGTGCCTGGCCGACGGGCAGCCCGTCGACCTGGCCGGGGCCGCCTCGGGCGGACCGACGCTGATCAACCTCTGGGCCACCTGGTGCGTTCCGTGCCGCACCGAGCTGCCCGCGCTGCAGGCCTACAGCACCGAGCCCGGAGCCGTCCGGGTGCTGGGAGTGCAGGTCGACAGCGGCGCCTCGGAAGGTCTTGACCTACTGCGCGCGCTCGGCGTTCACTTCCCGAACGTGCATGACGGCGACAACCGCGCGCGGGCTGCGCTGCGGTCTCCCAACGTGCTGCCGGTCAGCTACGTGGTGACCGCCTCCGGCGAGGTCCGGCGCATCGATCCACCGATCGCGTTCGAATCCCCGCACGAGGTTCGGGCCGCCGTCGAACGAACCCTGGGGGGTCAGTGAGCGACAACGGACCGCTGGTCGATCCTGCTGACCTGCCCGAATGGATGCGGACGCTGGTCAAGCGCACCGCCGACCTCGACCCCGGGCACTTCGGCTGGCCGAAGGACGCGCCGCCGTCCTCCGCCCGCGCCGCCGCGGTGCTGATCCTGCTCGGCGAAGGCGAGCAAGGCCCCGAGGTGCTGCTGCTGCGCCGCGCCGACGGGCTCAACTCGCACCCCGGTCAGGTTGCCTTCCCGGGAGGCGCGCTCGACGATGTCGATTCCGGCCCGGTGGACGCCGCGCTGCGTGAGGCCGTCGAGGAGGTGGGGGTGCGGGTCGAGGGCGTCCGGCCCGTCGCGACCTTGCCGGAACTGCACGTTCCGCACAGCGGTTTCCGGGTGACCCCGGTGCTCGCGCACTGGGTCGAGCCGTCGCCGGTCGCGGCGGTCGACCCGGGTGAGACAGCGGCCGTGGCCCGGGTGCCGATCTCCTGGCTCACCGACCCGGAGAACCGGGTGAGGGTGCGGCTGACCAGCGGAATGGCCGGTCCGGCGTTCCTGGTCCCGGGCATGCTTGTCTGGGGCTTCACCGGCGGGTTGCTGGCCGGTCTGCTGGAACTGGCCGGTTGGTCGCGCAGCTGGAACCGGGCGGACGTGCGCGAGCTGGACGAAGCCTGGCGGGCGGCAGAGGAGGCCGACGACATCGGGCTGGGGCGTTCCTGAGGGGTGGCGAAGACCTCCTTGGAAGCCCGGCTTGGCCGTTCTGTTGTCGAACCATGAGACGGTGGTGCGGCTGATCGTCCATCGCGAGGGGTGAGTGGGTGAACTGGGTCGACCTGCTGGTGGTGCTGCTGGCACTGCTCGCCGCGGTCTCCGGGGCTCGGAGCGGTCTGGTCACCGCGCTGCTGTCCTTCGTGGGCGTGTTCGTCGGAGCCGTGGTGGGGCTGAAGGTGGCGCCGCTGCTGCTGGACACCCTGGACAGCCCGGTCGCCCGGCTGGCCTTCGGCGTCGGCATCGTGGTCCTGCTGGTCGCCTTCGGTGAGACCTTCGGGATGTGGGCCGGCCGTGAGCTGCGGGACCGGATCACCTCGCCCCGGATCGCAGGGGTCGACAACGTGCTGGGCTCGGTGCTGCAGTTCATCGCGGTGCTGGTGGTGGCCTGGTTGGTGGCGCTGCCGTTCACCTCGGCGACCGCGCTGCCCGGTCTGGCGTCGGCGCTGAGCCGTTCGCAGGTGCTCGGCGCGGTCAACTCGGTGATGCCCCCGCAGGCCAGGGCGTTGCCCAACGACCTGCGCAAGATGCTCGGCATGTCGGGCTTCCCGGAGGCCCTGGAGCCCTTCTCGGAGACCCCGGTCGCCGAGATCGCACCGCCCGACCCGGCGCTGGCCGGCAGCGACGTGGTGCGCAACGCGCAGCTCAGCGTGGTCAAGATCCGCGGCAGGGCGACTTCGTGCGCTCGCGCGCTGGAGGGCACCGGTTTCGTCGTGGCGCCGAACCGGGTGATGACCAACGCGCACGTCGTGGCGGGCACCGACCGGGTGGCCATCGAGATCGGGCGCGGCGACTTCGAGGCCGAGGTCGTGATGTACAAGCCGGACGTCGACCTGGCGATCCTGGCTGTCCCGGACCTCGACGCCGAGGCGATGACGTTCGCGTCGCAGCCGGCTCACCCCGGCAACGACACGATCGCGCTCGGCTACCCGCTCGACGGGCCCTACACGGCTTCGGCCGGTCGCATCCGGGAGCGCATCCGGTTGCGCGGGCCGGACATCTACGACAACGCGACCGTGGTCCGCGACGTCTACACGGTCCGCGGGCGGGTGCAGAGCGGCAACTCCGGCGGCCCGCTGATCAACCCCGAGGGGGACGTGGTCGGTGTCGTCTTCGGCGCCGCCGTCGACGACCCGGAGACGGGCTTCGCCCTCACGGCCGACGAGGTCGCCGACGAGGTGGAGGCGGCTCCGCAGCTGAATACCCCGGTCTCCACGGGCAACTGCACGAACTGATCCCGCGCCCGGAACGGCGGTTCACCCAGCGGCCGGCTCTGATCCCAACGGTCCGCGATCGATGTCCTCTTCGTCCGGACAGTTCGGACCACAACCGCCCGCTGGCGAGTCCCAGCACTCCGGAGCACGGCTCTGAGGTGCGAAAAACCGCGGCGGACCTGGGTCCGCCGCGGTTCTCGACGTGGGTGTGAGCGCCCGATCCGTCAGCTTTGGGCCGGCTCCTCGGACTGGCGGCGCTTGGTGATGTTCTTGGTCTCCTTGAGGGAGGCCATCGTGCGCTTCGGCGCGCTGAGCTTGCGGACCTTCAGGAAGCCGAGCAGCCCGAAGAGACCGGCGACCAGCAGCATCGCCAGGAAGACGATGCCGAACGAGGCCCAGCGCCACAGGCCGAGCGCGTGCAGGCCCTCCGCGGCGGTGAAGAACAGGAAGAACAGGCTGAAGCCCAGCACGCACAGCGCCAGGATGAAGAAGACGCTGCCCTTGAGGGCCTTCTTGACCTCACCGGCGATCTCGGTCTTGGCGAGCTCCACCTCGGAGCGGACCAGCGTGGACAGGTGCGTCGTTGCGTCTTTGACCAACGCGCCGATGGACTGCCCGTCGGGAGCTGTGCCCTCCTCGGACAACGGGATGGAGTTGACCGAACTCCACTCCGCACCTTCGCGGCTGCCGTTGGTGCTCTTCTGGGCGCTGTTCACGCGAACCATCGTGCCACGGGAGATCACACCCTCGCCCAGCGACTCGCGATGCGTTACCCGTGAGTGACATTCCCGCCGGGCTCATCAGCGGCTTCACCGTTGAGCTTGCGCCCCCTGCGGACCAGTGCCGCAGCGGCCAGCAGCGAGGCGATCGCGGAGGCGATGAGCACCGCGGCCTTGGCGCGCTCGGCGGCCGCGCCCTCCAGCGCGAGTTCGGTGATGAGGAGGCTGACCGTGAACCCGACGCCGCCGAGCATCGCCAGCGCGCCCATGTCCATCCAGGACACCGAGCTCGGTTTGTCGCCGATGCGCAGTTTCACGGCGATGAACGACGTGCCGAAGATGCCGACGAACTTGCCGACCACCAGGCCGACCATCACACCGACCGCCACCCGGTCCTCGAACATCGAGGTCAGCGCCTCGCCGTCAACGGGGACCCCGGCCGCGAAGAACGCGAACACCGGCACCACCAGGCCCGCCGACCACGGCTGCAACCGGTGTTCCAGCCGCATCGCCGGGGACGCCCCCTCGTCGGGGTCGGTGCGGACGCGGGTGAGCAGGCCCAGCGCGACGCCGGCGATCGTGGCGTGGATACCGCAGCTGTGCACCGCGATCCAGGTCGCGATGGCCAGCGGGACGTAGATCCACGGCGAGCGGATGCGCTTGTGCTGCAGGAACCAGTACAGCGCGCACAGCGCGACGGCGGCCAGCAGCGCCAGCAGGTTCAGGCCGGAGGTGAACACGACCGCGATCACGATGATGCCGCCGAGGTCGTCGACCACGGCGAGGCTGAGCAGGAACACCCGGGCGGCGGTCGGCATCCAGGAGCCGGTCAGCGCGAGGACGCCGAGCGCGAAGGCGATGTCGGTGGCCACCGGGATCGCCCACGCGGTCTCGTGACCGGGGGCGCCGACGCTGACCGCGAACGCCAACCCGGCGGGCACGACCATCCCGCCGATCGCGGCGATCACCGGCAGCAGCGCGCTGCGGATGTTGGACAGCTCGCCGATCACCAGCTCGCGCTTGAGCTCCAGGCCGGCGACGAAGAAGAAGATCGCGAGCAGGCCGTCCTTGGCCCACTCGCCGATGCTGAGGTCGAGGTGCAGCAGGTGCGGTCCGACCTCGAAGTCGCGGATCGCGGTGTAGAAGGCGCTCGCGGGGGAGTTGGCCAGCAGTAGCGCGATGGCCGCGGCGGCGAGCAGCACCATGCCGCCGACGGTCTCGGTGCGCAGGTAGGCCCCGAAGTCGAAGGCGCGGGCGCGGTTGCGGGCGTCGGACACAGCGGCTCCGTTCGTGGACAGCACGATTTCGTCGCCGACCAGACTTCCCGGCACACCTGTAGTCGACCCTAACATCCGTCTGGCCGATCACTTGCCCGCTCAAGCATCATCGCGGTGCTGTTCGTGCAGCTCAGGACGGGTGCGCAAAAAAATGGGAGGGCGCCCGCGCGATGCGGGCGCCCTCCCGTGAACTGCGTTGGCGATCAGTCGTCGCCGGACTTGAGACCCTTGGAGATGAGGTCCATGACCGAGGAGTCGGCGAGGGTGGAGACGTCGCCGACTTCGCGGTTCTCGGCGACGTCGCGCAGCAGGCGGCGCATGATCTTGCCGGAGCGG
>NZ_SMKS01000057.1:0-39679 GCF_004348435.1 Saccharopolyspora terrae
TTGTTGTGCTCCTCAGCCCGGCTGGAACTGCCGTGCGCTGCGCAACTCGGCGGAGACGATGCGCGGCAGCGGGCCCGGGGAGACGTGCAGGTGCTGGTCCAGCCGTACCGCGCGCCCGCCCGGGTAGGTCGCCTCCACCCGGGCGCTCACCGAACCGTCCCGCTCCATCCGCAGCTCGGTGAGCCGCACGGTGTCGACCGCGCTCCACGCCCGGGTGAGCTCCGTCGACTGCCCGAGCTCGGGGGCGAGCAGTTCGCCGATCCGGTCCGGGGAGTCCTGCGCGCGACCGTAGAAATCCCTGACGAGGCCCAGGGTGGTGCTCGCGCTGCCCGCTGCGGGGTTGGCCAGGTGGGCGTCGTCCGGTTCGGCGGCGGAGGCGTTGCCTGCGCTGTCCGCGGCCGCGGAGAACCCGCCGTTGCCGCCGAAGGGCCAGGTCGCTTCGAGCACCAGGTCGGGACGCAGCGCGGGGAGTCCGCTGATCGCGGCTGCGGAGTGGGTGGGACGGGGGAGCTGCGCGGGCTTGGCCATGATCAGCGCGGCGGCCCCGGCGGCGGAGATCAGCAGCAGCACGCCGAGCGCGGTGAGCACGACCAGCCCGCCCTGCCGATTGCGGGCGGGCGCGACGTCGGAGCCGGCGAGCTCGTCGGCCAGGCCCGCCTGTTCGGGGGTCTGCGGGCCGCGCCGGATCAGCTCGGCGACCGTGACGGTGTCGTCGAAGGTCGTGCGCTCTCTGGCGTGCTCCACGGCGTGAAGAGGTACCCGCCTTCCGTTCGAATGGGAAGGTTTTTCAGATAGATCACCGGAAGGGATGGCCCCGAAGATCACGAACGGAGCAGTGGATCACGGTCCGTGCTCAGGAGATCCGCTCGTCCGACGAGATCATCGGGGTCTCGGCCATCTCGTAGCGCAGCACGCGGCGCTCCATGCGCTCCGAGCCGTCCGGCAAGGTCAGCCGCAGGGTGTGCGCGGTGCTCGTCGGCGTCACGTAGACCTGCAGGACTTCGACCCGCGTCGCGTAGGAGTAGCGGGCCGCGAAGGACTCGTAGCCCTCGGCGCGCAGCGGACCGGTGGTCATCGCGTACGCGCCGGGCAGGTCGCCGCTGGAGATCGCGCCGTAGTACTGCTCGCTGGCGCGCTGCATCCCCTCGGTGTCGGTCAGCTGCAGCAGCTGCGGCGCCTCGGTGGTGGGCGGCCTGCTCGATCCGGGAGGCGTTCCCGTGCCGGGTGCTCCGGTGCCGGGCGTGCCGGACTCCTCGTCGTCGCCGGGCTCGTCACCGGCGGGCTCGCCGGGCGCGGTCGGCTCGGACGTTCCGGTCGGCAGCACCCCTGCTGCCAGCTGGCTCGGCCGGCCCGGCGGTGTGGCGGTGCTGCTCGCGACCGACGGCCGGGTCGGGTCACCGGTCAGGAAGTAGGGATCGCGGGTCAGCGGCGGGTACGCGCCGCCGCGCGGCATGCTCGGCAGCTCCAGGCCCTCGATGCGGGTCGTGTGGCTGGACACCAGCGTCGTGGCGAACACGAGGCCGCCCAGCGCGGCCACCGATGAGGCGATCGCGAACCACGCCGCGCGGCGCCAGCTCGGAGGCGGGGTGACCGAGGCGGGAACCATGCCGAGGTCGAACTTGTGCAGCCCGCCCACGGGCGCGGTGTCGGTCAGCGGATCGATCACCACGCGGGGCGCGGACTGCTCGGGCGCGGTCCGCTGCGGTGGGATCTGCGCCCACGCGGCGCTGGTGTCGGTCCTGCGGTGCCGGCCCGGGGCCGGGTTCTGCGCCGCGGACGGTGTGGGTGTCGGTGCCGGCGGCGGCCAATCGAGTCGGCCGCTCCAGCCGATGGTTCTGCCGCTGTGCATCGGAGGTCTCGACTTTCTGCAACCCGCAAGTGGTTCACGGCGAGCTTCGCGTCGGAGAGATCGGTACTCCGAACGGCGCTCTTGATGCACCGAACGGGTGATATCACCGCGCGACCACTCGAACGAACGTCACCGAAAGACGGACCGAAGATGCGGAGGCGTCAGAAGTCTCCCTTGCGGAAGCGGCTCTGCGTGCTCTGGAGCGCCTTGAGCGAGCCGACGCCGCCGCCGAGGCCGAGCAGGATCGCGAAGATGTCCGCGCCTGCGGTGTCACCGCTGCCGATCAGCAGTGCCAGCAGCGTCACGCCCAGGCCGACGCCGGCGATCGGGTAGCGCTTCTTGGCGAAGTCGGCAGCCGGCTGCCCGCCCGGACGCTTCTTCGCAGCAGAGGTCAGCATCGCCAGATAGCCGGCGTGCCCCGCAGCCGCGATCACCGCGGCGAGCGTCACCAGGAGTGCGACCAGACCGATAACCATGCCCATGGCACCAGTCTGCTCCTTGACGAGGCCTGTCCGATATGGGGGATCCCCCTGATTTGCCGATCGGTTCGAAAAGGTTGTGAATCACCTCTGGTTCGAGACCGTCGTCACGCCTAGGTTCTGTCGCTATGAGCGAGCGAACGGGTCTCGATCTGAACGGCAAGCGGGTCCTGGTCACCGGGGCCGCGAGCGGCATCGGAGCCGCTCTCACCAGGCGTTTCGTCGCGGCGGGAGCCGAGGTGATCGCCGCTGACAAGACCGCCGACGCCGTCACCGCGCTCGCCGACGAGCTGGGTGCGACGGCCCGGGTGGTCGATCTCGGCGATCCCGGCAACGCCGACGACCTCGGCGAAGGCGCCGACGTCGTGGTCAACAACGCCGGGTTCCAGCGCGTCGCGCCGGTGCAGGAGTTCCCGCCGGAGGCCTTCGCCGCGATCCTGCGCGTGATGGTCGAGTCGCCGTTCCGCATCGTGCGGTCCGCGCTGCCGGGCATGTACCAGCGCGGCTGGGGCCGGGTCATCAACATCTCGTCGGTGCACGGGCTGCGCGCCTCTCCGTTCAAGAGCGCCTACGTCACCGCCAAGCACGCGATCGAGGGCCTGTCCAAGACGATCGCGCTGGAGGGCGCTCCGCACGGCGTCACCTCCAACTGCCTGTGCCCGGGGTTCGTGCGCACGCCGCTGGTGGAGCGCCAGGTCGCCGAGCAGGCCCGGCTGCACCGGGTCCCCGAGGCGCAGGTCACCGAGGACGTGCTGCTGGCCCGGACCCCGGTGAAGCGGCTGGTCGAACCCGACGAGGTCGCCGAGTTCGCGGCCTGGCTGTGCGGGCCCGGCACCACGTCGATCACCGGAGCCTCGCTGTCCATGGACGGCGGCTGGACGGCGAACTGACCAGGCAAGTCCCGAGGTGAACACCGGCCCGTCAAGGAGGACGCAGCCATGACCACCGAGTCCGCTCCCGCCAGATCGTCGACCACCCGCGTGGTGGTCGCGAGCCTCGTCGGCACCACCGTCGAGTGGTACGACTTCTTCCTCTACGGATCAGCCGCCGCGCTGGTGTTCAACAAGCTGTTCTTCCCGGCCGGCGATCCGCTGATGGGAACCCTGCTCGCGTTCATCACCTACGCGGTCGGCTTCATCGCCCGGCCCCTGGGCGGCCTGGTCTTCGGCCACTACGGCGACCGGATCGGCAGGAAGAAGCTGCTGGTCCTCAGCCTGGTGATGATGGGTGGCGCGACGTTCGCGATCGGCCTGCTGCCCACCTACCAGTCGGTGGGCGTGCTGGCTCCGCTGCTGCTCACCGCGCTGCGGTTGATCCAGGGCTTCGCGATCGGTGGCGAGTGGGGCGGTGCGGTGCTCATCGTCTCCGAGCACGGCTCCAGCGAGCGCCGCGGCTTCTGGGCGTCGTGGCCGCAGGCCGGGGTGCCGCTGGGCAACGTCTTCGGCACGGCGGTGCTGGCGGTGCTGGCGGCGGTGCAGTCCGACGAGGCGTTCCTGGCCTGGGGCTGGCGGGTGGCGTTCCTGCTCTCGGGCGTGCTGGTGCTGATCGGGCTGTGGGTGCGGCTGGCCGTCGCCGAGTCGCCGGTGTTCCTGGAGGCGCAGCGCAAGGCGGAGGAGAGCGGCGCCGAGCAGAAGCCGCCGATCCTGGAGGTGCTGCGCCGGTACCGCAGCGAGGTGCTCACGGCGATGGGCGCCCGGTTCGCCGAGAACGTCGTCTACTACGTGCTGACCTCGTTCGTGCTCACCTACGTGGCCACGTTCCTGGACCTGCCGCGCGGGGTCGCGCTCAACGCGGCGCTGATCGCCTCGGTGCTGCACTTCATCAGCATCCCGATCTGGGGCGCGCTGTCCGACCGGTTCGGCAGACGGCCGATCTACCTGCTGGGCACGGTCGGCACGGGCGTGTGGGCGTTCTTCTTCTTCACGATGCTCGACACCAAGTCGTTCTGGGTGATCACCTTCGCGACCACCGTCGGCCTGGTGTTCCACGGCGCGATGTACGGGCCGCAGGCGGCGTTCTTCGCGGAGCTGTTCGGCACCCGGGTCCGCTACTCGGGCGCGTCGATCGGCTACCAGCTGGCGTCGATCGTGGCGGGTTCGCTGGCGCCGATCATCGCGACGGCGCTGCTGGCCGCGTTCGACTCCTCGCTGCCGATCTCGATCTACGTGGCGCTGTGCTGCGTGGTCACCCTGGTCGCGGTGTTCCGCGCACCGGAGACCCGGGAGCGCGACCTCGCCGCCGACCACGCCGTGTGACGCCGACCGCGGGCGCCCTCGACCTGGCCGGAGGCGCCCGCGGCACACGTCAGGAGTGGCCCAGCCGGCCCCGGCCGAGGCGGAGCAGGATCATGGCGATCTCGCGTCCCTCCGGGCCGAGCTCGCGGTAGCGGGCGAGCACGTCCATCTCGCGGTTGTAGACGATGCGCGGGCCGCCCGCGGCCATGCGGGCCTGCCCGACCTGCTGGGAGACCTCGGCCCGGCGCTTGATCAGGCGCAGGATCTCGGCGTCGAGGTAGTCGATCTCTTCGCGGAAGTTGCTGATGGCCTCTGCAGCCCGTTCGGTCGAGGGCTTCTCGGACTGCGGTTGGTCACCGTCCACAGTGGCGTTCATCGGACGTAATCCTCCGGATCCGGCCCCGTTCCCGTCCCGGAACGCGAAACGCCCCGAGTCCGAGGACCCCGGGGCGTCGTAGTGGTTTTCGAGCTCACGCAGCTACGGGCGCCGGAGTCCCGGGCCCGTAGAAAAACTCGTACTGCTGCGTTCGCACACCACCAGTCTGCCACAACCCCCGACCCCGATCCACTGCCTGGTCACCCCGTCCCACTTGGTGGACGTTGTCACCCGAGCGGGTGGTGGAGGTCTTGATCGTGTTGCGCGATCGGGAGATTCGGGTTCTGTCCGGGGGGTTCGGTAACGTGGTTCGACGATGAGCACCCCTCTCGATCTCGAATGGCAGGGCGACGAGCCCGTGCAGTCCTCCGCCTCGCGCGGCCGGTCCGGACCCGACCCGGAGGCGCTGCTGGCTGGGCTCAACCCGCAGCAGCGCGATGCCGTGACGCACACCGGCTCGCCGCTGCTGGTGGTGGCCGGCGCCGGATCGGGCAAGACCCGGGTGCTGACCAACCGCATCGCCCACCTGCTGGCCAGCGGTGCGCACCCCGGCCAGATCATGGCCATCACCTTCACCAACAAGGCCGCGGCCGAGATGAAGGAGCGCGTCGCCGACCTGGTCGGCCGCCGGGCCAACGTGATGTGGGTGTCGACGTTCCACTCGATGTGCGTGCGGGTGCTGCGCCGCGAGGCCAAGACGCTCGGCATGTCGTCGAACTTCTCGATCTACGACTCCGACGACTCCAAGCGGCTGATCACCATGATCGCCCGCGAGCAGGACCTGGACTCCAAGCGCTACCCGGCGCGGACGCTGTCGATCAACATCTCGAACCTGAAGAACGAGCTGATCACGCCGGAGGACGCGGCGCAGCAGGCGGGCAACGACGTGGAGCGCAAGGTCGCCCAGGTCTACGCCGCCTACCAGCGCAGGCTCGTCGAGTCCAACGCGATGGACTTCGACGACCTGATCATGCGCACCGTTGAGCTGCTGCAGCAGCACCCGGCGGTCGCCGAGTACTACCGCCGCCGCTTCCGCCACGTGCTCGTCGACGAGTACCAGGACACCAACCACGCGCAGTACGCGCTGGTCAGGGAGCTGGTCGGCACCGGTCCCACCGAGAGCGGCGTGGAACCGGCGGAGCTGTGCGTGGTCGGTGACGCCGACCAGTCGATCTACGCGTTCCGCGGCGCCACGATCCGCAACATCGAGGAGTTCGAGCGCGACTACCCGCAGGCCCGCAGCATCCTGCTGGAGCAGAACTACCGGTCCACGCAGACGATCCTGTCGGCCGCCAACGCCGTGATCCGGCGCAACCCGAACCGGCGCGACAAGCGGCTGTGGAGCGACGCGGGCGACGGCGAGCCGATCGTCGGCTACGTCGCCGACAACGAGCACGACGAGGCCGCCTTCGTCGCCGGTGAGATCGACAAGCTCGTCGACCAGGGCGAGGCCACGTTCAACGACATCGCGGTCTTCTACCGCACCAACAACCAGTCGCGCGTGTTCGAGGAGGTGTTCATCCGCCTCGGCCTGCCGTACCGGGTCGTCGGCGGTGTCCGCTTCTACGAGCGCCGCGAGGTCCGCGACGCCCTCGCCTACCTGCGGGTCCTGGACAACCCGGACGACACGGTGAGCCTGCGCCGCATCCTCAACGTGCCCAAGCGCGGCATCGGCGACCGCGCGGAGGCCGTGGTCGCCGTGCACGCCGAGCAGGAGCGGATCTCCTTCGGCACCGCCCTGCGCCGGGCCGCCGCCGGCGAGGTCCCGCTGCTCAACACCCGCGCCCGCAACGCGATCTCCGGTTTCGTCGAGCTGCTCGACGAGCTGCACAAGGTCGCCGCGGACCACGACGTCGCCGAGACCCTCGACACGGTCCTGGAGCGCACCGGGTACCGGGGCGAGCTGGAGGCCAGCGACGATCCGCAGGACGCGACGCGTCTGGAGAACCTGACCGAGCTGATCACCGTCGCCCGCGAGTTCACCGAGGCCCGCGCGGGAGCGCCGCTGCCGGTCGACGCCGAGGTCTCGCCGTCGGCGGAGGCCGTGGTGTCCGGTGTGACGCCCGCGGCGGAGGACGACGCGGACGACGTCCTCGAAGACCCGCTGGCCGACGACTCGCTGGCGGCGTTCCTGGAGCGGGTCTCGCTGGTCGCCGACGCCGACTCGCTGCCGGAGACCGGCGACGGCCTGGTCACCCTCATGACCCTGCACACCGCCAAGGGCCTGGAGTTCCCGGTGGTGTTCTCCGGCGGCTGGGAGGACGGCGTCTTCCCGCACAACCGGGCGCTGGGCGATCCGACCGAGCTCGCCGAGGAGCGGCGACTGGCTTACGTCGGCATCACCCGAGCTCGCCAGCGGCTCTACCTGTCGCGCGCCATGATGCGCTCGGCGTGGGGGCAGCCGATGACGAACCCGGCATCGCGGTTCCTCACCGAGATCCCCGAGGAGCTGATGCACTGGCGCCGCATCGAGCCCGAGCGCGCCGCTCCGCAGGTCCGCAGCACCTGGGGCAGCCGAGGCGGTTTCGACCGCACCGGCGGCGACTCGGCCCAGGCCGGTCTGGCCGAGCGCGGCATGCGCAGCACGAGCATGAAGGGCTGGAAGGACACGGTCGCCCTCAAGCTCGAAGCGGGCGACAAGGTCACCCACGACAAGTACGGCCTCGGCACGGTGGTCGCCACCGACGGCGAAGGCCCCCGGGCCACGGCCACCATCGACTTCGGCACGGCCGGCACGGTCAAGCTCATGCTCATCGGGAGCGTTCCCCTCACCAAGCTCTGATCAGCGGCGGAAGGTGCTGCGGATCAGGTTCCGCAGCCACCGGTGGGCCGGGTCGGCGTCGTTGCGCGGGTGCCAGGCCATGCCGACGGGGATCGGCGGCAGGCGCAGCGACCGAAACCCGGCGTCGCAGGCCGATCTCGGCGATCGCGTCGTCGACCGACCCCACCGTCATCACCCCGGACGGGCGGTGCGGGTACGCGGTGAACAAGGAGGCCGGGTTCGTCTCGTCGGTCGACCTGTCGACCGGTGCGCTGCGGCGGATTCCCGTTCCCGGCAGCGAGGGCATCGCGGTGTCACCGGACAGCGCGGAGGTCTTCGTCGCCGGGCCCTACGCCGACGCCGCCTCCCAGGAGACGCCGGGGGTGCGCGTGATCGACACCGCGACCGACGAGGTGGTGCGCACGATTCCCTCGGGCCACCAGCCGTTCCCGGTGCACGTCACCAGCCGCGGTCTGCTGCTGGTCGGCGAGGTGCGCGCGTCCTCGGTGGACGTCGGGCTCGACGGTCGCCACGGCGGGCTGCTCTCGGTGCACCGCGACGGCGAGCGGATCGGGGAGGTCGAGGTCGCGAGCTTCCCGCTCACCATCGCCTCGTCGCCGGACGGCCGCCGCGCCTGGGTCTCGGCGGTGGCGTCCTCCACGGTCGCGGTCGTCGACCTCGAATCCCTGGAAGTCGTCGACACCCTCAGCATCGCTCGCCGAGGAGCACCGGGAGCCCACGGCCTCGCCCCCACATCCCCCGGAGCTGATCCACCCGGGACCGATCACCGCCCGTCGTCCCGGATTCCCGGTGTGCGCCAGCCTGTTTCGACCAGGGAGTGGGCCGGGGTGAACAGCGGGGCGGGGAGGGCGTGCCAGGGGTGCCAGGTCCAGGACTCGACCTTGTCGGGTTCGAGGACCTGGGGTTCGCCGTCGGCGGTGATCAGGTGGTGCAGGGTGACGTAGTGCAGGCCCTCGTCGTCGAAGACGTCGCTGGTCCAGGAGATCGTCGTGATGCCGGTGGCGAGCAGTCCGGTCTCCTCGGCGAGCTCCCGGGCGGCGGCGTCCTCCGGCGCTTCGCCCGGGTCGACCTTGCCCCCGGGGAAGGACCACTCGCCGGCGCCGTGAGCGCCCTTCCGCCTCCCCAGCAGCACCGCTCCGCCGCGCACCACGACGGCGCTGGTCCCCACGAACGGCCCGCGAACCTCCGGAACATCCATGGCCCGGATCCTCCCCGCCACGCCGCCACCGGGCCACCGAATTTCCGGGTCGGCTCCGGATCAGGTCACGGTCCCCGGTTCCTGCGGTACGGGGTCGTAATCGCCTGCGGAGGTGATGCGTTGGAGGAGGGTGGCGGCGGTGAGGACGTCGTGGTGCGAGGTGCAGAGGGCGTTGACGCCGAAGCGGAGGATGTCGGGCGCCCGCATGTCGGCGACGACGCCCTGCGCGGCCAGGGCCTGGATGAGGCCGTAGGCGTGCGGGTGCCGCAGCGACACCTGGCTGGCGCGGATCTCGGGTTCGGCCGGGGTGACCGCCTCGAAGCCCTCCGGTGCGAGCAGTTCCTCGGCGCAGCGGAGGAAGAACCCGGTCAGCGACAGGCTCTTGGCGCGGACCTGCGCCAGGTCGACGCCGTCGAACGCGGTCAGCGCCGCCTCCAGGGCCAGCAGCGACAGGATCGGCGGCGTGCCGATGCGGGCGCGCGCGATGCCGGGAGCGGGAACGTAGTCGGCCTGGAGGCCGAAGGGCTCGGCGTGGCCGGTCCATCCGCTCAGCGGCGTGCGCCACGAATCGTGGTGCCGCTCGGCGGCGTACAGGAAGGCCGGGGCACCGGGTCCGCCGGAGAGGAACTTGTAGCCGCAGCCGACCGCGAAGTCCACCCCGAGATCGTCGAGGTGCACCGGCATCGCCCCGGCCGCGTGGCACAGGTCCCACAGCGCCAGCGCGCCCACCCGGTGCGCGGCCCGCGTCAGCGCGGCCACGTCGTGCAGCTCGCCGCTGCGGAAGTCGACGGGTGAGTAGCTGATCACCGCGACCTGGTCGCCGTGCTCGTCGAGGAACTCCGGCAGGTCGGCGGGTGCCACCCGGCGGACCTGCCGCCCGTGCAGCCGGCCGACCGAGTCGGCCAGGTAGCGGTCGGTGGGGAAGTGCTCCGGGTCGGTGACCAGCAGCGGGCGGTCAGGGCGCAGCTCCGCCGCCGCGCTCAGCGCGGTGAACAGCTGCACGCTGGTGGAATCACCGGCCACCGTCTGACCCGGTGCGGCGCCGATCAGCGCGCCGATGGCGTCGCCGACCCGCAGCGGGGCCTGCCACCAGTCGTGGGTGTTCCAGGAGCGGATCAGGTCGGTGCCCCACTGGCGGTGCACCACGTCCTCCAGCACCGGCGGCACCGCTGCGGGCAGCGGGCCGAGCGAGTTCCCGTCGAGGTAGACCACGCCCTCCGGCAGCAGGAAGCGGTCCCGGACGTGCGCGAGCGGGTCGGTGGCGTCGAGGTGGTCGGCCAGGTCGGTGAGTTGTTGTGTCATCACGAGCACTCTCCCGCAAGGTTGTCGTCCGGCGTAGATGCGCTGCCACACCTCGACGACACCGGGATCGGCTTCGTAGGGCGCGGGTGACGCCGCGCCAGCGGACGTGCTCGGGCACCGGGAACCCGCGGCGGTGCAGGAAGTTCAGCACCTCGCCGTACAGCGACGGCTCCGCCCAAGCCGGCGAGTCGCAGGCGATGAACGAGCTGCTCACGCACATCACGCCCTACGTGGCCCGGGTGTGCACCTCGGTCGCCCCGCACCACAGCTCCGACGCGATGCAGGAGGCGCTGCTGGCGATCTACCGGGGCCTGCGGACGTTGCGCGAACCCGCGGCGTTCTTCGGCTGGGTCCGCTCGGTGACCGTCCGCGAAGCCGTCCGCACCGACGGCACGACGTACTCGCCGGTGGAAGCCCGCCACGACTCGAACCCGCTGGACCGGGTGCACATCAACGACGTCCTGGAACGGCTGTCGACCCCGCACCGGGAGGTGCTGACCCTGCGGAGGTGGGGGCTCAACGAGGAGGAGATGGCAGAAACCCTGCACCTGCCCGTCGGCACGGTCCGCTCCCGCCTCCACCGAGCCCGCCGCTGCTTCGAGGAGGCCTGGTACCCCTCAGCGGCCTGACGAACCGCCCCCCGCAGACCGGCGCATTCGAATTTCGCGCGAAATTCGAGGGCAAAAGTTCGGGGTCGAATTTCGCGCGAAATTCGAAACCCCGGTTCAGAGGGGGTGGCTTGGGGTCAGAAGCGGTAGTGCAGGAGGCGGCCGAGGCGGTTGAAGGTGGGAACCTTGGCCGCTGCGCGGAAGGCGAGCCTGGCGGGCAGCGGGTACCTCGCCAGTTCCGGCGCGTCCAGGAACGAGATCTCCGAGACCAGCCGGAGGGCGGGGATTCCCAGTTCGGTCGGGTCGTCGATGCCCCAGTGCAGCCGGGAGCCCGAGCGCGTCACCGCGGGGTTGGCGACGTTGTTGAGGTGGATGCTCGGCGTGTTGAACGCGTCGAAGAGCAGCTCACCGCTGGGGAAGTGCGCGACGATCCGGCGCAGCAGCGACAGGCCGTCCTGCTCGGTCAGGTACATCGTCAGGCCCTCGGCGGCCACGAGAACGGGCCGGTCGGAGGGGATTCCGGCCAGCAGGTCCGGATCCGCGACGGAGCGGCCGACGGTGCGCCGGTTGCTCGACGACGGGAACAGCTGCTCGCGCAGTGCGATGACCTCGGGCTGGTCGACGTCGTACCACTCGACGTCCGCCGGCGGTCCCACCCGCTCGAAGCGGCTGTCCAGCCCGCAGCCCAGGTGCAGCACGGTCATCCCCGGACGCAGCGAGGCGCGCACCCGGTCGTCGAGCGCCTTGGCGCGCACGGCCACCGAGATCGCGTTGTTCGCGCGCATTCCCAGCTTGGTGAAGTCGTAGTCGAGGCGTCGCACGGCGTCGTCGGCCCACCGGTCGTGCAGCAGCGGCTCCGCCGACCGGTTGTCCAGGGCGCGCAGCTGCAGCGTGGCGAGCATGGTGGCCGCCGGTCCGGTCAGCTCGACCGGGATGCGGCTCTCGCGCTCGAAACCGAAGCGCACCACCCGCATCGCGTCGCGCAGCGGCGGCACGGCGTTCATGGCCCGGGCGATCCAGCGGTCGCGCGGCGCGACCCTCGCGACCCCGGGCAGCGTGGTGACCGGCACCGACCCGCGCAGGTGCAGGCCGGGGACCTTGATCTCCAGGTCGTGCGGGTCGCCGACTCCCCAGTGGAAGCTCGCCCCGGTGGTGCGCAGGAAGCCCGAGAACTTCGCGGCCCGCACGGTCCACGGCGCGACCACGTCGAAGAGCATCTCGCCGTAGCCGAAGCGCTCGACGAGCCTGCGCAGCAACGCGATCCCGTCCGCTTCCGCCAGGTAGGGGGTCAGCCCCTCGGCGATGACCAGCGTCGGCCGCCCGGTCGGGATGTCGTCCAGCCAACCGGTTTCGGTCACCGAGGACGCGATCGTGCGATGGTTGTCCGGAACTCGCGGGTAGAGCCGGTCGCGCAGCTCGACGACGTCGGGCATGTCCACGTCGTACCACTGCGCCTCGGCGGGCAGGTCGAGCCGGAACGCCCGGGAGTCCAGGCCGCACGCCAGGTGCAGCACGACCGCGTCCGGGTGCGCGGCGAGGAACTCCCTGGCCCGGTCGTCGATCTCCTTGGCGCGCAGGACCACGGCCATCATGTCGCCGGAATCGAGCCGCA
Organism: Saccharopolyspora terrae; assembly: GCF_004348435.1. Taxonomy (NCBI): domain Bacteria; kingdom Bacillati; phylum Actinomycetota; class Actinomycetes; order Pseudonocardiales; family Pseudonocardiaceae; genus Saccharopolyspora; species Saccharopolyspora terrae. Next base: position 12,441 of record NZ_SMKS01000057.1, read on the forward strand.
GGGCGGAGAAGTCGAAGTCGATGCGCGCCGCCAGCTGCGCGGCGGCGTCGTCGCCCAGCACCGGATCGGTGCGACGGCTGTCGAGGGCGCGTGCGTGGAGCGGACCGAGGAGCGTCTGCTGCGCTCCGGTCAAGCGGATCTGTTCGGCCACGGGCGCCACGCTACTGCGAGCCGGTGCCGGAAATGCGCTAACGACGCGTAAAGAAATGGGTTCGGCGACCACGGGATGGTCGCCGAACCCAGTGCTGAGAAACCTGGATCAGGTCGGGGAGATGCCGCGCTCGCGCATCCACGGCAGCGGGTTGATCTTCTTGCCGCCGGCGTTCCACACCTCGAAGTGCAGGTGGGTGCCGGTGGAGAAGCCGCGGTTGCCCATGGTCGCGATCTGGTCGCCCGCCTTGACCTTGTCGCCCTCGTCAGCGGTGATGGTGTTGACGTGGCCGTAGACGGTGATGGTGCCGTCCTCGTGCTGGACCCGGACCCACAGGCCGAAACCGCTGGCCGGACCGGCTTCGATGACCACGCCGTCGGCGACCGCCATGATCGGCGTGCCCTTGGCGTTGGCGATGTCGATGCCGTAGTGGGTGGTGCCCCAACGTCCACCGAAGCCGGAGGTGAAGTTGCCCAGCGCCGGAACGTGGAACTTCGGCTGCTTGGCGGCTTCTTCGGCCGCGCGCTGAGCCGCTTCGCGGGCCTCGGTGATCCGCTCGCTCTTGGTCAGCTTCTCCATCTCGGAGCTGATGTCGGAGCTCTTGGCGACCGGGAGCATGGCGGGCGCTGGGGCGCTGCCACCCATGCCGTTGTAGGAGGAGGTGTCTCCGGACATCGCGGTGTTGAACGAACCCGCGGCGTCAGAGGCGTTGAAGTCATCGCTGTCGGGGGAGGCGTTTCCCTCGCCCGCTGCCAGCGATTGACCGGCTGCTGCGAATGCGCCCGCCGCTACTGCTGCGACGACGACGCGGCCGCGCCAGGCCGATGCTGCTGATGCACCCCGGCTCCGATCCCGATTGCTGGAGGAGTCGTCGGGGGACACCTCCGGATAACCGGGAAAGGGTCGTTCGCCGCCGGGGGAGCGGTGGTGAGCCAATGCCTGCCCTTCCGTCTCGGGGAGCCTGATCTCCGCGGGCCCGGAACGGGGATTTCCGGGTGGCCGGTCGGGGAACCGGTCGAAGGTTGTCCTTCGTGATCAGACCGTGACAACGGACCGGGGGACAGTAACCAAGCTGATCCCCTAGGGGCAAATCCCGATCTGTTACGCGTCGGCCACCGCGAGTGGTCGAAAGAACCTTCGCCAGGCGGATCGTCGGGCCTTCGTCGATACTGCGCGTGGTCGTCGCACAGCGGAGCCACCTGCGGCTTCGTGATCGGAACCGGTGGTTCCGAACGGCCCAGCGCCCCCGGTCTTCGGAACCGATCCGGACACCCCGGGGTGTTGATTTGTGCTGCAAGTCACACCCCAAGAGCGTCTTGTCGGCGCGTCGAAAATGCTCCGTTCGGGCGCTCCTCGGGCGTGTCGGCGCGCGCGGACCCCTGGTCGGTGACTGCCGGTGGTGCCTGGGAGGGGTCACCCGGTTGCTAGCGTCTGCGCCGTGACTGCGCGGCCCGACCTCCCGTCCGGTTCGTCTGCCTCGGCGGCTCCCGCCGAGGCCACGGATCCGCAGCCAACGCTCGGCACGTCGGCCCGCCTGCGCGCCGCGATCGCGCTCGCCATCCTCGGCGCCGCGCTCACCGGGGTGGGACCGCTGCTCGGGTTGACCAGCCCGGCCGTTCCCGCCGCGTACCCGGGCTGGCCGCTGCTGCTGGTGCTCGCGCTGCTCGCGCCGGTGGCGGCAGCGCTGTTCGCGCGGGCCGGGAAGCCGATGGCCGCCGCCGCGGTGCTCGTCGGCCCGGCCGCCTTCGCGCCCGGAAGGCTCGGGCAGGACGTCCAATTCGCCGTCGAAGCGGGCATGGCCGCCCGCCCGGAACTCCTCCGCGCCTCATCGCTGATCAACTTCGAACCCGCCTTCGGCTGGTGGCTGTTGGCCGCCGGGCACGTGATCGTGCTGGTCGCGGGATTCCTGGCCGCCTGGGGCATCGGCGAGTCCGGCGCCGGAACGCAGCGGCAGGGCCTGCTCACCTCGGCGCTGTGCGCCGGGGTGCTGGGCGGCGTCGCGGTGCTGATGGCGCCGTTCTCCTCCGACGACCCCTACCTGCCCGCCGAAACCGCCCTGGACGGGCCGCTCCCGGTGCTCATCGGCAGCGCGCTGCTGGCCGTCGCGGTGCCCTGCGCCGCCGGGCTGCTCGCCGGTTCGACCGACCTGGAGTTCGCCCGCGGCGGGCTGCTGGGCGTGGCCCTCTCGCTGGTCGCGGTCGTCGTGCCGCCGCTGGTGTCGGTGCTGGTGCTCGACGAGGTGATCTTCGCCTGGGGGCCGCTGCTCGGATTGCTCGCCGCCGCGGTGCTGTTCGTGCTCGCGGCGCGGGCCGGTCGTGGCGAGCAGGCCGAGGACGTCGACGACCTGCGACTTCCCGCGCTGACCAGGCTGCTCACCCTTGCCGGGACGTTCGCGCTGCTGGCCGGTGCCGTCGCGGTGCTGGCCGCGCTGACCCCGCACGTCTCCATGCCCTACGGGCTGCGCGACCCGTCGGAGTACCCGGCGCGGATGCTGCTGCCCGCCGGAATCCTGCTGGCCGTGGTCGGTGCGGGCATGCTGCTGCCGAAGCTCTCGCTGCTGCTGCGCCCGGTGCTGACCGTGCTGTGGGCGGTGGTTCCGCTGGCCGCGGCCGGATCGCTGGACGCGGTGTTCACCGCCGTGCAGGCCGCCGGAGCCGGTGCGGGTCTCGGCGCCTGGGCGGCCGGTGCGTCGGTGCTGCTCGCCGCGATCGCGGCGGTGCTCGCGGCGATCGCAGGAGCGGTGGAGCGCGACGACGTCGACCTCACCGAGATGGCCATGCGCCGACTGGTCCTGGTCCCGTCGCTGGTCGCGCTGGTCCTCGGCGCCGGGGCGTTCTCGCTGCCGGTGCTGACCGCCCCCGGTTACAGCGCTCCGGGCGTGTTCACCGACTTCGGCACCACCTCGTGGGGCCTGGTGCTCGCGCTCGCCGCCGTGGTCGGCGCGACCGCGCTGGCCCCGATGTGCCGTCCCGGTCAGGCCGCCGCGCTGCTGTGCGGTGCCGCGCTGCTGGTGGGCGTGCGCGCGCTGGAGTTCCCGCTGACCGCCGAGCGGCTGCCCGGAACCGTTCCCGGGCTCGGCCTGTGGTTCGGGCTCGGGTGCGTCGTGGTCCTGCTCGGCACGGCGCTGGCGGCCCGCACCACCGCCGAACCGACCAACTGAGTTCACTCTCCCGGCCGTCTTGTGAGAGGCGTTCCGGTGCCCGAACATGGGCGGAACGCCGTCACGGCGCCTGTTCCGTTCGTCACGCGAACGCAGATATCGCTCCTGCCGCACAAGGCGATTCCCCGTGTTGGACGGGTCGACCCAGGCAGACGCCCTACCTCAGGTGAGGCAGTTCACCAGGTGCGCCGCCCCATGCGTCATCGCAGGTCGATATCGTCACCGAGTCCGACACCGACGTCGCAGGAGAGTCGAGTGGACCTGTACGAGTACCAGGCGAAGGAGCTCTTCGCCTCCCACGACGTGCCGACGCTGCCCGGCACCGTGGCGACCGACCCGCAAGGGGCCAAGGCAGCAGCCGAAGAACTCGGCGGGCCCGTAGTCATCAAAGCCCAGGTCATGACCGGTGGCCGGGGCAAGGCCGGCGGCGTGAAGCTGGCTGAGAACCCGGATGAGGCCCAGGCCAAGGCCGAGGCCATCCTCGGCCTGGACATCAAGGGCCACATCACCAACAAGGTGCTGGTCACGACCGCCTCCGACATCGCGGAGGAGTACTACTTCTCCTTCCTCCTCGACCGCGCGAATCGCAACTTCCTCGCGATGGCCTCGGTCGAGGGCGGCATGGAGATCGAAGAGGTCGCGGCCACCAAGCCCGAGGCTCTGGCGAAGATCGCGATCGACCCGATCGAGGGCGTCGACCTGGACAAGGCGAAGGAGATCGTTTCCGCCGCCAAGTTCCCGGCCGAGGTCGCCGACCAGGTCGCCGACGTGATCGTCAAGCTGTGGGAGACCTTCGTCGCCGAAGACGCCACTCTGGTGGAGGTCAACCCGCTGGTGAAGGACCCCGAGGGCAAGATCATCGCCCTCGACGGGAAGGTCACCCTCGACGAGAACGCCGCGTTCCGCCAGGCCAAGCAGGCCGAGCTGGTGGACAAGGACGCGGAGAACCCGCTCGAGGCCAAGGCCAAGGAGAAGGGCCTCAACTACGTCAAGCTGGACGGCGAGGTCGGCATCATCGGTAACGGTGCCGGGCTGGTCATGTCCACGCTGGACGTCGTGGCCTACGCCGGCGAGAAGCACAGCAACGTCAAGCCGGCGAACTTCCTCGACATCGGCGGCGGCGCCTCCGCCGAGGTCATGGCCGCCGGTCTGGACGTCATCCTGGGCGACTCGGACGTCAAGTCGGTGTTCGTCAACGTCTTCGGTGGAATCACCGCCTGCGACGCCGTGGCCAACGGCATCGTGCAGGCGCTGGAGATCCTCGGTGACGAGGCCACCAAGCCGCTGATCGTCCGCCTCGACGGCAACAACGTCGACGAGGGCCGCCGCATCCTGGCCGAGGCCAACCACCCGGTCGTCACCGTGGTGGACACGATGGACGGTGCGGCCGACAAGGCCGCCGAGCTGGCAGCGGGGGCGTGAGGCGATCATGGCTATCTTCCTCAACGAGAACAGCAAGGTGATCGTTCAGGGCATCACCGGCTCTGAAGGCACCAAGCACACCGCTCGCATGCTGCGCTCCGGCACCAACATCGTCGGCGGTGTCAACGCCCGCAAGGCCGGGCAGACCGTCGAGATCGAGGGCAAGGAGCTCACGGTCTACGGCAGCGTTCAGGAGGCGATGAAGGAGACCGGTGCCGACGTGTCGGTCGTTTTCGTGCCGCCGAAGTTCGCCAAGGACGCCGTGATCGAGGCCATCGACGCCGAGATCGGCCTGGCCGTGGTCATCACCGAGGGCATCCCGGTGCACGACTCGGCCTACTTCTGGGCGCACGCGAACGCCACGGGCAACAAGACCCGGATCGTCGGGCCGAACTGCCCCGGCATCATCTCGCCCGGCAAGTCCAACGCCGGCATCATCCCGGCCGACATCACCGGCGCGGGCAAGATCGGTCTGGTGTCCAAGTCGGGCACGCTGACCTACCAGATGATGTACGAGCTGCGGGACATCGGTTTCTCCAGCGCCGTCGGCATCGGTGGTGACCCGATCATCGGCACCACCCACATCGACGCGCTGCAGGCCTTCGAAGAGGACCCGGAGACCGAGGCCATCGTGATGATCGGGGAGATCGGTGGCGACGCCGAGGAGCGCGCGGCCGACTTCATCAAGGCCAACATCACCAAGCCGGTGGTCGGCTACGTCGCGGGCTTCACCGCGCCGGAGGGCAAGACCATGGGCCACGCGGGCGCCATCGTCTCCGGTTCGTCGGGCACCGCCTCGGCGAAGAAGGAGGCCCTGGAGGCCGCGGGCGTCAAGGTCGGCAAGACGCCGAGCGAGACCGCCAAGCTGATGCGCGAGATCGTCAAGGGCTGAGACCCGCACCGACCTCGTTCGTTCGGGGCCGGGTTCCCCACGGGAATCCGGCCCCGACGGCTTTTCGCGGGGCTCTTCCCGAAGGCGGCGTCCAGGTGCGGGCCTCAGCCGCCACTCCGACCGCCGAGCGAAGTGATCCCGAACAACGCCTTTGCGGGCGGGCCGCCCTGCTGACGGCTGGTGTTCGGTACCGTCGATCAGCACGCCCGATCGAGTGCCTTCGAGGAGTCCGATCAAGTCATGTCCGCCCCGTATCCGCAACAGCCGAACACCGACGGGGGTCGTCGGTCGTTCGAGCTGAAAGAAGTCCTCGCGATGGTGGCGGCCGGCGCCGGCGTTGTCGGCTACCTGCTCGGGTTCTTCGACGACGGCGTCGGTGCCCTGATGGGCAGCATGGCCGGTTTCGCCCTCGTCGCCTCCGCGGTGCTCGCGGGTCTGCGGTTCTTGCCGAAGACGCCGGACGCGCTGTTCGCGGCCGTCCCGCTGGCGGCCTACTCCGCGCTGGCGCTGCTGCAGGACGTCATCCGCAACACCGCGTCCGGGCTGGTCTCGGTGCTGATGGTGCTGGCGCTCGCGCAGCTGGCCGCCGTGCTGGGCGTGCTGCTGATCGAGGGCGGCGTGATCAAGGCCGGTGGCCCGGCGAGCGGCCCCAAGCCCACGTCTTACGGGCAGCCGTTCCCGCAGGGACCCGGCCCGCGCGGTCCCGGTCAGGGCGGTCCCGGTCCCGGTGGCGCGCGTCCCGGTCCCGGTGGTCCCTCCGGCCCCGGCTGGAGCCCGCAGGGGCAGCCGTCCCCCGGCGCCCAGTTCGGCGGCCCGCCGCCGTGGAACCCGGCCAGCGGCGGTCAGCCCGTCCAGCAGCCGGGGAGCCGGAACCCTTCCTCCGACGGGTTCGCCACGCCCAACCCGGACTCCAGCGGCCCCCAGCCGAACCGGCCCGCGAACCAGTCCGGCCCGATCTCGCAACCCGCTCAGCAGCAGAGCGGCCAAGCCGCGCAGCAGTCGCCCGCGCAGTCCGGCCAGCAGCCGCAGTCCCCGCAGCCGAAGTCGGACCAGGACAACGGCGGCCCCCAGGGCACCCGCCAGATGCCCCACCCGGGCGCCAACCCACCCACCTTCTGACGCGCGGCGGCCGTGGTCGGCTCTGGTCCGAACCGCCCATGACCGATGCCGGTTATGTCCGGTCAGTGCGGACCAGCACCGCCCGGATCCCCAGGCGCGTCGCCCGATGGGCGGAGCCGCTGGCGTGTTCAGGGCCGTTCGGAGCAGCGGTGGTGCGACATTCGGTCGCGTGTCTGCGCTAGATCCGCCCCCCCATGCCGTGGCCGCCGGCCATTCCGACCGGAGGCAGGGTCTGCGCCGGTGGTTGTTCATCGCCGTCGTCGGCGCGGTGCCGCTGATCGGGTTCTTCGCCGTCGCCGCCCTGGTCGCCCTGGTCGTGGGCATCGCCAGCGGAGCGAGCCTCAACCCGCTGCTGGTCCTGATGGCCGCCATGCCCGGCTGGCTGGTGCTCTACCAGTCGCCGCTGGTGATCTCGGGTGCCCCGCTCAGCGTGCTGCCGATGTTGCCCACGGTCGGCGTGGTGCTGCTGGTGGCCGCGGCGTCGGCGTTCGTCGCCCGCCGCTGCCGGCTGCGCCGTCCCGACCAGGCCTGGCCGGTGATCGCGACGATGGCGCTGGTGCACGCGTTCGTGGGCGCGCTGTTCGCGCTCCTGCTGACCGAGCCGTTCAGCGCGGTCCCGGTCGAGGCGTTCCTGAGCTGCGGCCTGACCGCCGCGATCGCGGCGACCGCCGGGGTCGCCAACCGGTGCGGCCTGTTCTACCTGCTGTGGGAGCGCACCGACGCCTACGTGTGGACGGGTCTGCGGATCGGGTTGCTGACCATCGCCACCGTGATCGCCGTGGGCTCGGGCGTGCTGCTAATCGCGATCGTGCTTTCCGCGCCGGAGATGGTCACCTCGATGTCGCGGATGGGCGTTGCGGGCGACGCCGTCGGCGCCACGGTGTTCTCGCTGCTGTACCTGCCGAACGCGGTGCTGGCCGGCTGGGCCTTCGCCACGGGCAGCGGGTTCTCCCTCGGTTCCCAGGTCGTCCAGCCGATGCAGCACACGCCGGGGCCGCTGCCGGACCTGCCGCTGCTGGCGGTGCTGCCGAACGACGGTCCGGCCGTGTGGTGGTCGGCGGTGCTGCTGCTCCCGCTGCTGGTGGGAATGGTGATGGGACTGGTCGCCAGGCGCGTTCCCGGTCCGCTCCTCCGCCGCCTGGTGGTCGTGCTGGTCGCGGCCGGGGTGGCGGCGCTGGCGGTGCTGGTGCTGGCGGCGGTCGCCGGTGGTGAGCTCGGCAACGGCCCGATCGGGGTGGTGTCGTTCCACCCGGTCGGCCTCGCGCTGGCGACCTCGTGCTGGCTGGCGATCCCGGCGCTGGTGATGACCTGGCTGGGCGGCGCGGAGGAGGCCGACGACCCGGCGCTGAACGCCTTCGCCACCGACGAGTTCGACGAGGACATCGATCCAGAACCGGCCGAGGACGCCGAGCCCGACGAGGACTTCGACTACACCGACCTCGACGACCTGATCGCCGAAATCCCGGCCGCCCGGGCGGAATCCGACGCCGAGGAAGCCGAGGTCACCGCCGAGGAGTTCGACGCCGAGCCGGACGAGGAGGAGCCCGCACCGCGCGACCGGCGGTGAGCGCTGCGCCACTCGCCCGGGCCCTGCCGGAGCCGACCCCGCAACCAGGTCTTACGCTGCGGGGGAGATCGTGCCGAGGCATGTCAGGAGCGAACGCTGAACCCGAGTACGCCCGACCAGCCGAGCACCGCCGCGCACCCGAACCGGATCACGACAGCCGCCCCGGCGCGGGTGGTCGTGCTCGTCTCCGGTTCCGGCACCCTGCTGCAGGCCCTGCTCGACGCCACCAGCGAACCCGACTACCCGGTCCAGGTGGTCGCGGTGGGCGCCGACCGCGACGGCATCGAGGGGCTGGCCCGCGCCGAGCGCGCCGGCATCCCCACGTTCGTCCGCAAGGTCGGTGACCACGCCTCCCGCGAGGAGTGGGACCGCGCGCTGACCGAGGCTTGCGCCGAGCACGAGCCGGACCTGGTGGTCTCCGCCGGGTTCATGAAGCTCGTGGGCGCCGACTTCCTGGCCCGCTTCGACGGCCGATACCTCAACAGCCACCCAGCGCTGCTTCCCTCGTTCCCCGGCATGCACGGGGTGCGGGATGCGCTGGAGTATGGAGTCCGCGTCACCGGTTGCACCCTGTTCGTGGTGGACGCCGGTGTGGACACCGGGCCGATCCTGGCCCAGGAAGCCGTCGAGGTGCTGCCCGATGACGACGAGGCGAGCCTCCACGAGCGGATCAAGGCCGTCGAGCGGCGGCTGCTGGTCGGCACCCTTCAAAAGCTGGCGTTGCACGGGTGGACCGTGCAGGGACGGAAGGTGAGTATCCCGTGACCGCGAACTCCCAGGAGCGGCGCCCGATTCGTCGCGCGCTGATCGGCGTGTCCGACAAGTCTGGCCTGCTGGAGCTGGCCACCGGGCTGCACGCCGCCGGGGTGGAGATCGTTTCCACCGGTGGCACGGCGCGCGCGATCGCCGATGCCGGCGTGCCGGTCACGCCCGTCGAGGAGCTCACCGGGTTCCCGGAGGCGCTGGACGGCCGGGTCAAGACGCTGCACCCGCGGGTGCACGCCGGCCTGCTCGCCGACCTGCGCCGCGAGCAGCACGCCAAGCAGCTCGCGGACCTCGACATCGCCCCGTTCGACCTGCTGGTGGTCAACCTCTACCCGTTCGTGCAGACGGTGGCCTCGGGCGCCGCGCAGGACGAGGTGATCGAGCAGATCGACATCGGCGGTCCGGCGATGGTGCGCGCGTCGGCGAAGAACCACGCCAACGTGGCCGTCGTGGTCGACCCGAGCCGCTACGAGTGGGTCCTCGAGGAGGTCCGCGAGGGCGGTTTCACCATGACCGACCGGGTCGAGCTGGCCGCCGAGGCGTTCCGGCACACCGCGTCCTACGACGTGGCGGTGGCGTCCTGGATGAGCAGGGTGCCCACCGGTGACGACGCCGCGTTCCAGGGCTGGATCGGCGAGACCTGGCAGCGCCGCTCCGCGCTCCGCTACGGCGAGAACCCGCACCAGCCGGCCGCGCTGTACGTCTCGGGCGGGCAGGCCACCGGCCTGGCCGCCGCGGCGCAGCTGCACGGCAAGGAGATGTCCTACAACAACTACGTCGACGCCGACGCCGCGTGGCGTTCCGCGCACGACCACGACGAGCCGTGCGTGGCGATCATCAAGCACGCCAACCCGTGCGGCATCGCGGTCGGCGAGGACATCGCCGCCGCGCACCGCAAGGCGCACGAGTGCGACCCGGTGAGCGCCTTCGGCGGCGTGATCGCCACCAACCGCGAGGTGACGGTGGCGATGGCCGAGCAGGTCGCGGAGATCTTCACCGAGGTCGTGGTGGCCCCCGGCTACGCCGAGGGTGCGGTGGACGTGCTGAACAAGAAGAAGAACATCCGCCTGCTGACCGCTCAGCCGCCGCAGAGCGGCAGGGTCGAGATGCGCGCGATCTCCGGCGGCATGCTGGTGCAGGGCTCGGACGCGATCGACGCCGAGGGCGACGACCCGGCGAACTGGACGCTGGCGACCGGTTCCCCGGTGGACGAGGCGACGCTGGCGGACCTGAAGTTCGCCTGGCGGGCCTGCCGCGCGGTGAAGTCCAACGCGATCCTGCTGGCCGACGGCGGCGCGACCGTGGGTGTGGGCATGGGCCAGGTGAACCGGGTCGACTCGGCACGGCTGGCGGTCTCCCGCGCCGGTGACCGGGCCAAGGGTTCGGTCGCCTCCTCGGACGCGTTCTTCCCGTTCCCCGACGGTCTGCAGGTCCTGCTGGACGCGGGTGTGCGCGCCGTGGTCCAGCCGGGCGGTTCGGTCCGGGACGACGAGGTCATCGCCGCGGCCGAGGCCGCGGGCGTCCCGGTGTACCTGACGGGCACGCGCCACTTCGCCCACTGACGACGCACCGCCGACGGGCCCCGGACTTCCGAGTCCGGGGCCCGTCGCGTTCTCGGCGGGCGCCCAGGCCTACGTGGGGCTGTACGAATTCACAGCGGTGAGCAGGTCGTCCGCGAGGGCGGCAAAGGCCGGAGCGACGACTGGATCGCCCTGGGAAGCAGTGGCAGCGAGCTGCGCGAGCAGCCCTTGCGGAGTCGCCCCGTGCTCGTGGAAGAGGCTGAGCGCCTGGTCGGTCGCGGAGGCGGCATGGTCGTCCTCCCGGTGCTTCGCGAATCCACGCACGAGGTCGGGGACCTCAATGGCTTGGAGCACTCGGAACACGTCCAGGGCATCTTTCTCCTTGAGGCGATCAGGCTGCCGGTCAACTTCTCGTGCGGAGCGATCCGCGCTGCCCGCGCCGAGGCTTTGGTCGTGCCCGCCTGGTACGGCACCACCATCAGATCGACGGAAACGCCGTTCATCGCCAACCAATGCCCAGGGTTCGGACCGGGAGTGAACCCAGCGGCCCGCATGAGCCCGCCGATCTCCGGGGCGTCAGCGAGTTCGTGGGTGTTGACGGCCAGATCCGCGTCCGTGGTCATCAACGGCACGTTGAGATCAGCCGATCCACTGTGGTGGTAGACGGCTTGGGCACCGACGAGCACGAGGTTGTCGAGGTGGCCGTCGAGCGCGGTGAGCGCGTCGAGCAGTACCCTCCGCGCCGCCACGTACTCCGGAGCAAGATCGTTCACGGTCATTCCTCCTGCTCCTCGCCAGCCTTCAGGAACGCGTCCATGAGCTGCTCTGCCTCCGCATCGGACCGGCCGGCCAAAGTGAGCAAGTCCGCCGTCACGAGCGGGAGGGGTGCCGTTGCGAGGTCGTCTTCGTCGGGTGGAGTCAGAATCTCGGGATCCAACGGCTTCGCGATGACGACGTTCGCAGTCGTCGGGTCTGCCTCGATCAGTCCGAGCGCGCTGACCAGCTCCGCTGGACGTGCGGCGTAGATCGCCAGCAGGCGAATCGCAACCACGGAGGTCAACGACTCCGGCAGCAGCCTGCGCGCGGCAGCTGAACCCGTGATGGCCACGTCGTCCTGATCGGCCAGGCGGGCGAGGGTCCGGTCCAGACCTCGCGGCGCGATGAAGTAGCCCACCGAGGAGTTGGCTGTCGCGAAGGAGTAGTCCTCCGCCCAACGTCTCAGCAGTGCTCGCTGGCGCACCGCGACGACGCCGCCGTTCTCGTCGCGGTCGATGATGCTTTCCGAGGCCAAGGTGATCAGGAGTTTGGAGACCGATCCCGGTGAGACTCCCGCGAGGCCGGCCAAGCCGCGGACCCCCACGGGGAGGTCCGCAGTTGCCAAGGCGCGGATGATCCGGCTCGCGGCGATCCCGTTGAGCCTGGTGATCGCGCTGGTCCGCGGGGCGCGCGGCGAACGTGCAGCACCTTGCCCTGTGAGGAGGACGAGGGGCTCGGCGGAGGTCAACCGCACCCAGCCGGTGGCGTCGGCGAAGCTGAAACCTTCGGAAGTCAGCGCATCGCGCAACACCGGCCCGATGTAGTCCGACAGGTACAGCACAGGCAGGCCGCTCGCTCGGTTCAGCTCGCGGAGGGCCGAAATGAGCAGCGATGTCGGCACCGTTCCGGAACGCTTGACCTCCGCGACGAACGGAACCTTCGTTTCGTTCGGGCCGACGAGTTCAACGACCGCGTCGAAGCGGCGCTCCACTTCGACGGACCTCTTGTCGAGACGCCATGAGGCGGGTAGTAGCTCGGCGATGAGCTCGAGCGCGTCGCTCATCACGGCTGTTTCTCTGTTAATGCCGTTTCCCATGCCGAGAAACAATGTAATTGGAGAAACGATTCGCCTGCAAGTCGCCGCACCACGACGGGGTGCGGCGACAGGACCAAGGTGTCGATGACCAGCGTAAACCTCCAAACTTCGAACGAATGTTCACCCAATCCGGCCATGGTTCTTGACGGGAGGTGGGAGCTGGGGGTTGAATAAAGATATTCGAACTGAAGTTCGAGATCGGAAAACGGCCGGTGTCGGGGTCGGCCGCTCCGATGGAGTTCGGCGCTGTGATCCGGGTGCAGGCGCAGTGCTGACTCCACCGCTGCCTTCCCCGCAGCGGCTGTGTTCGTGGGTGCCCGCGCCGGGGTCGGGCACCCACCGCGGTCACGTATGTGGGGAGGGCGGCGATGTCCGCGACGGTGTCTTCGGCGGCGTTGAGCGCGCCCACGGCTGACGGGGTGTCCGTGGGTGTGCCGCGCGTCGAGGCGGGCGGTGTCCCGGGTGCGGGCCGGGTGCTGCCGACGCGGGCGGAACTCGCCACCGTGCTGCCATGGCCAGGTTTGCGCCGTGGCAGCACGGTGGCGGTGCACGGATCGGTGTCGCTACTCTTCGCGCTGCTGTCCGAGGCGACGTCGAACGGTTCCTGGGCGACCGTGGTGGGCCTGCCCGGGATCAACCTGGTCGCCGCCGCTGAGGCCGGGGTCGCGCTGGAACGGCTCGCGGTGGTGCCGCGGCCGGGCTCCGACCCGGCGGGCGTGATCGCCGCGCTGCTGGACGGTGTCGACCTGGTCGTGGTCGGCGGAACCGGGCAGGTGCTCGACGCCGATGCCCGCAGGCTCTCCGCGCGGGCCCGCAACCGAGGCTCGGTGCTGCTGCCGTTCGGTCGTTGGCCGGGTGCGGAGGTGCAGCTGCGCTGCTCCGGCTCGCGCTGGCGCGGACTGGGGCATGGACACGGTCACCTGCGGGAGCGCGATGTCACGGTGAGCGCGGAAGGGCGTGGCGCGGCGTCGAAACCGCGTTCCTGCCGGTTGCTGCTGCCGTCTCGCGACGGTTCGCTCGCCGGGGTCGAAGAACGTCCCGTCGCGCGGGCGCACCTGCGCGCGGTGGCCGGGTGAGCGACGTGCCCGCCCGCAGAATCGTCGTGTGGTGCCCGGACTGGCCGGTGGTGGCCGCTTCGCGCGCCGCCGAACTCGAACCACTCGTCCCCGCAGCGGTTTTCGCCGCGAACCGGGTCGTCGCCTGCTCGGCGACCGCCCGGGACAGCGGCGTGCGCAGGGGGATGCGCCGCCGCGAGGCGCAGGGCCGCTGCCCGGAACTCGTGGTCTGCGAACACGATCCGGCGCGAGACGTGCGGTTCTTCGAGCCGGTCGTGATCGCCGTCGAGGAGCTGGTGCCCGGTGTCGAGGTCGTCCGGCCCGGGCTGGTCGCCGTCCCCGCTCGAGGCCCCGCCCGCTACTTCGGTGGCGAGGAGGTCGCGGCGGAGAAGCTCGTCGACGAGATCGACGCGCAGACCGGTGTCGAGTGCCGGATCGGTGTCGCCGACGGGCTGTTCGCCGCGATCCTCGCCGCCCGCCACGCGCGGCACGTCGAACCCGGTGGCAGCCGGGAGTTCCTCGCGCCGCTGCCGATCGAGGAGATCGAGCAGCTCGCCGACCGCCTCGGGCAGAAGCAGGCGGCGGCGCAGCCGGAGCTCGTGGACCTGTTGCGCCGACTGGGGATCGGCACCCTCGGCGAGTTCGCGGCGCTCGGGTCCTCGGACGTGGCGACCCGGTTCGGCCCTGCCGCCGTGCTGGCCCACCGGGCGGCGGGAGGGCAGGAGGAGCGCCCGGTCAAGCGGCGGCGGCCCCCGCCCGAGCTGGTCGTCACCGAGGAGCTCGACCCACCGGTGGACCGGGTCGACCGGGCCGCGTTCGTGGCCAAGGTGCTCGCCGACGAACTGCACGCCAAGCTGGGCGATCTCGGCCTCGCCTGCACTCGGCTGGGCATCTCGGCGCGCACCGGCAATGGCGAGGAGCTGCACCGGGTCTGGCGCTGCGCGGAACCGCTGACACCGGCGGCCACCGCCGACCGGGTTCGCTGGCAGCTCGACGGCTGGCTCAACGGACGCAGCCGCAAGGGCAAGCCCACCGCCGGGCTCGACGAGCTGAGCCTGCGCCCCGAAGAGGTGGTCGGCGCGGGAGGTCTGCAGCTGGACCTGCTCAGCGCGGCCACCGGCGAAGCCGCGGCCAGAGCGGGCCGGGCCTTCGCGCGGGTGCAGGGCATGCTCGGCCCGGAGGCCGTGCTGACCGGTGTTCTCGGCGGTGGCCGGGACCCGCGCGACCAGGTGCGATTCGTGCCGTGGGGCGATGAGCGGCGCGCTGCGCTGCCCGTCGAACCGCCGTGGCCGGGCCGGATCCCGGCTCCGTCGCCGACGGTGGTGCCGGGCGATCCGTGGCCGGCCCGGGTGCTCGACGCCTCGGGCGAACCGGTGTGGATCACCGGCAGGTTGGGGCTGTCCGCCGCGCCGCAGGCGGTCGAGGTCGGTGGTGGCAGGTCTCGCGCGGTGGCGGGCTGGGCCGGGCCGTGGCCGGTGACCGAGCGGTGGTGGGTGGACCTGCTGGCCGGTGGATCCGGCCAGACCGCGCCGGATTCGCAGGTCCCGCCGCGCGCGCTGGTCCGGCTCCAGGTCGTGCTGGTCCCGGAGTCCTCGGACCGGGAATCCGACGAGGTGGCGCTGCTCCTGGTGCACGAGCGCGGGGACTGGTGGGTCCAGGGGACCTACCGCTGAGCCGACGAACACTCGTTCGAGTGGAAGCTCGGCTGTTCGGTAGCGCCGATCGTTCGAACAGGAGTTCACTAGGTTCATGAGCTGGTTCAACCCTCCCCAGAGCTGGTCGGAGCTGGAGAAGGCCCTCTCCGGCGAGGCGTTGCCGCCCCGCGACGACGCTCCGCCGTCGCGACCGCGCGCGGAGCATCGCGCGGCCGGAAGAAGCCCGGCGCCGCCCGGCGACCGGGTGCCCTACGCCGAGCTGCACGCGCACTCCAACTTCAGCTTCCTCGACGGTGCCGCCCACCCCGAGGAGCTGATCGAGGAGGCCGCGCGGCTCGGCTTGGAGGCGATCGCGCTCACCGACCACGACGGGCTCTACGGCGTGGTGCGGTTCGCCGAGGCCGCCAAGGAGCACGACGTGCGCACGGCGTTCGGCGCCGAGCTGAGCCTGGGGCTCACACAGCCGCAGAACGGCATCCCCGACCCCGAGGGCGGGCACCTGCTGGTGCTGGCCCGCGACCTCGACGGGTACGCCTCGCTGTGCCGCGCGATCAGCAACGCTCAGCTGCGCGGCGAGGAGAAGGGGCGCCCGGAGTACCGGTTGGAGGAGCTGGCGGCCGAGGCCGCCGGGCACTGGCAGGTGCTCACCGGCTGCCGCAAGGGTGCGGTGCGGTCGGCGCTGGCGACCGGCGGGATGGACGCGGCTGCGGTCGAACTCGACCGGCTGGTCGGGCTCTTCGGCCGCGAGCACGTCACCGTCGAGCTCACTGACCACGGGCTGCCCACCGACTCGGTGCGCAACGACGCGCTCGCGGAGCTCGCCGATCGCGCCGGACTGTCCACAGTGGCCTCCACCGGTGCGCACCTGGCGGGGCCGGACCGGGCGCGGCTGGCGAGCGTCGTCGCGGCCGTCCGCGCGCGGCGCAGCCTGGACGACGTGGACGGGTGGCTGCCGGCCTGGGCGGGCAACCACCTGCGCTCCGGTGCCGAGATGGCCGAGCGCTTCGCCCGCTACCCGGGCGCGGTGCAGCGGGCCGCCGAGCTGGGCAAGTCCTTCGCCTTCGACCTGAGCCTGGTGGTCCCGCAGCTGCCGCCGTTCGACGTGCCGCACGGCCACACCGAGGTCAGCCACCTGCGGGAACTGGCCTACCTCGGCGCGCTCGACCGCTACGGGCCGCCGCAGGCGGCACCGGAGGCGTACCGGCAGATCGAGCACGAGCTGGCGGTGATCGAGAAGCTCGAGTTCCCCGGTTACTTCCTGGTGGTGCACGACATCGTCGACTTCTGCCGCCGCCAGGACATCCTCTGCCAGGGCAGGGGATCGGCGGCGAACTCGGCGGTGTGCTTCGCGCTGCGCATCACCAACGCCGACCCGGTGCGCTACCAGCTGCTGTTCGAGCGGTTCCTCGCGCCGGAACGCGACGGGCCGCCGGACATCGACATCGACATCGAGTCCGACCGGCGCGAGGAGGTCATCCAGTACGTCTACGCCAAGTACGGCCGCACGCACGCCGCGCAGGTCGCCAACGTCATCGGCTACCGGCCGAAGTCCGCGGTGCGCGACGTCGCCCGCGCGCTCGGCTACTCGCCCGGCCAGCAGGACGCCTGGAGCAAGGAGATCGAGCACTGGGGCCCGCTGCCCGAGGACTCCGAGATCCCCGGCGCGGTGCGCGAACTCGCCGACGAGCTCATGGGTTTCCCGCGCCACCTGGGCATTCACTCCGGTGGCATGGTGATCTGCCATCAGCCGGTCAGCGAGGTGTGCCCGGTGGAGTGGGCCCGGATGCCCGGCCGGACCGTGCTGCAGTGGGACAAGGACGACTGCGCCACCGTCGGGCTGGTCAAGTTCGACCTGCTCGGCCTGGGCATGCTCTCGGCGCTGCACTACGCCATCGACATGACCCGCGAGCACCACGGCCTCGACGTCGACCTCGGCGAGCTGGACCTGTCCGACCCCGAGGTGTACGCGATGCTGTGCGAGGCCGACGCGATCGGGGTGTTCCAGGTGGAGAGCCGCGCGCAGCTGGCCACGCTCCCCCGGCTGAAACCTCGCGAGTTCTACGACCTGGTGGTCGAGGTCGCGCTGATCAGACCCGGCCCGATCCAGGGCGGATCGGTGCACCCCTACATCCGGCGCCGCAACGACGAGGAGGACTGGGACTACGACCACCCCCTGATGAAGGGCGCGCTGCAGAAGACCCTGGGGGTCCCGCTGTTCCAGGAGCAGCTGATGCAGCTGGCCGTCGACGTCGCCGGGTTCAGCCCGTCCGAAGCCGACCAGCTGCGCCGGGCCATGGGCGCCAAGCGCTCCGCGGAACGCATGGAACGCCTGCGGGACAGGCTCTTCGAGGGCATGGCCGCCAACGGCATCGACGACGACCTGGCCGAGCACATCTACCGCCGCATGCTGGCCTTCGCCAACTACGGCTTCCCGGAGAGCCACGCGCTGAGCTTCGCGCTGCTGGTGTTCGCCAGCGCCTGGTTCAAGCGCTACTACCCGGCGGCGTTCTGCGCGGCACTGCTCAAGGCGCAGCCGATGGGCTTCTACTCGCCGCAGTCGCTGGTCGCCGACGCGCGCAGGCACGGAGTCGTGGTGCGCGGACCGGACATCAACGCCAGCCGGGTGCACGCCGACCTGGAACCGGACGCGACCAGCACCGGGCACCAGGCGGTCCGGATCGGCCTGTCGTCGGTGCGCAAGCTCGGCGAGGACCTCGCCGAGAAGCTGACCGCCGAACGCGCCGCGCACGGGCCGTTCGCCGACATGGCCGACGTGGCGCGGCGAGTGCGGCTGAACGCACCGCAGATGGAGGCGCTGGCCACCGGCGGTGCTTTCGACTGCTTCGGCCTGACCCGGCGCGAAGCGCTGTGGAACGCCGCGGCGGCGGCCCGCGAACGACCAGACCGGCTGCCCGGCACCACCGTCTCGTCGGACGCCCCGGCCCTGCCCGGGATGGACGGCGTTGAGAAGGCGGCGGCCGACGTGTGGGCGACGGGGGTGTCGCCGGACAGCTTCCCGCTGCAGTTCGTCCGAGCCCGGCTCGACGAGCTCGGCGCGCTACCGGCCGCGCGTCTGTCCGAAGTGGAGCACGGCACCCGGGTGCTGGTGGGCGGAGCCGTGACGCACCGGCAACGCCCGTCGACCGCGGGCGGCATCACCTTCCTGAACCTGGAGGACGAGACCGGAACGGTCAACGTCGTCTGCTCACCCGGGCTGTGGGCCCGGTACCGGAAGGTCGGGCGCACGAGTGCCGCGTTGTTGGTGCGCGGCGTGATCGAGCGAACCGAGGAGGTGATCAACCTGCGTGCTGATCGGCTTCAGAAGCTGAACATCCGCGTCCCGTCGGAATCTCGCGACTTCCATTGACAACTGCTCAGTGGTTTCTTTGCTCAGCGGTGCGGGTAGCGGAACCTGAGCGGCTCTCTGGCTCCGGGATCCGAGACTTGTGTATGACCAATACACGGCGCTACGGCTGTCCTCCCCAGAGAACCGCTCAGAACCCGCGGCGGTGCCGGTTGCTGGGGTGGGGTACTGAGAAAGCACCTTCGGTGCTTGCCTGACGAGGTTGGGGTTGGGTTTCAGGCGATTCCGCACCTGCGGATGGCCAGGAGGGCGAAGGTGCGGGCGCACTGCTCCAGGTCGGCGATGCTGACGTGCTCGTCGTCGGCGTGCGCGTAGCGCACGTCGCCCGGGCCGTACTGCAGCGTCGGCATGCCGGTGGCTGCGTACTGGCGCAGGTCCGAGCCGTAGGGCGCGCCCACGACCTCCGGGACGGGGCCGCCGGCGGCGACGATCGCCTCGCGGGTCTCGTCCAGCAGCGGGTGCCCTTCGGGGAACCGGCCGCTGGCGAAGATGCCGCCCGGCCAGGTGACGCGGACCGGGTGCTCGGCCAGCCACGGGTCGGTCGCGCAGGCTTCGGCGACGGCGGCGGCGAACTCGGTCTTGGCCTGCTCGACGGACTCGCCCAGCCGCACGCCGTAGCGGCCCTCGGCGACCGCGAGGTCCGGGACGGTGCTGGCCCAGTCGCCGACGCGGGCTGTGCCGACCGACAGCGGGTACGGGATCTCCAGGTGCTCCACCAGCGGATCGGGATCGACGTTGCGCCGGGTCTCCAGCTCGCGCAGCACCGGCAGCATCTCGGCCAGCTTGTCGAGCGCGTTGACACCCCGGTAGCGGGTGGAACCGTGCGTGCTCTGCCCGGGGATCTCCAGCCGGAACGTCAGCGAACCGCCGTTGGCCGCCACGATGGTGTTCTGGGTCGGTTCGGCGATGACGCACGCCTCGCCGCGGTGGCCGCGCTGCAGCGTGGCGAACGCGCCGAGACCGCCGTCCTCCTCGGCGACGACCGCGTGCACCGCGACCGGCCGGGCCAGCTCGACACCCGCGTTGCGCAGCGCCGTCAGGGCGCCGAGGAAGGCGACCACGCCGCCCTTCATGTCGCAGGTGCCGCGACCGGCGGCGACGCCGTCGGAGATGCGCAGCGCGTACGGGTCGCGGTTCGGCCAGCGGTCCAGGTCGCCGGGCGGCACCACGTCGGTGTGCCCGCAGAACACCAGCGCCGGGTCGCCCTCGCCGCTGACGCCGACGCAGCCGTAGGCCTCGTCCCGGTGAGCCTCCTGGCCGGGGAAGTCGGGATGCTCGGAGAGTGCGCGGACGTCGATGCGCCAGTGGTCGACCCGGTGGCCGAGCGCGGAAAGGCGGTCCGCGCACCACTGCTGGGCGTCGTGCTCGGCGGTGCTGCCTCCGACGCTGGGGATGGCCACCAGTTCGCGGAGGTCGTCGACGATGGCGTCGATGTCCACGGCGTCCAGGGCACGCTGTTCGGCTTCGGTGCGGGGCTCCACTGCGGTCACGCAGCAGAACCTAACGCGGCACCCCCGGCCTGCGGGAGACCCGTCGGCAAATCGCCTCGGACCCGGCGAAGGGACCACGACCCCCGGGCACTGAGTACCATTCCGGCGTGGCCGAAGGCGACAGCACCAAGCGTGAATTCGAGATCGGCAAGGACGGTCTGGGCGGCATCGTCGTTGGCATGGACGGCAGCCCGGCCAGCTTCCACGCCGCGGCGTGGGCGGCGGGTCTCGCCCGGCGGGAGCGCGCGCGTCTCGTGCTGGTCTACGTGGAGGCCGTGGGCGGCGTCGCCTACTGGTCCCCGATGGGCGTCGCGGTGGCCAGCGAGGCCGCTGAGTCCCTGGTGGAGGAGCTCAAGCAGGAGGTCGTCTCGCACCTCAAGTGGGTGGACATCGACTGGGACTTCGTGCACCACCGGGGTGATCCGGCGGTGGGCCTGGAACAGGTCGCCGAGCAGTACCGCGCGGATCTGATCGTCGTCGGCCGCTCGCGCCGGAGAGGCGGTCTGCTCGGCACGGTCCCGGCGACGCTGGTGGTGGAAGCGGTCCGCCCGGTCGTCGTCGTCCCCTGAGTCGGAACGGCCCCGCCGCGTTCGCGAACAGCTCCCGGCCGCGAAGCCTCAGGCCGAACTTGCCCGCTCCTGGTGGGACAGGGTGTTGACGACGGTGCCGCTCGGGTCGCGGTGGAAGAACCTCCGCACGCCCCACGGCTCGTCGGTCAGCGGGTGCACGATCTCGACGCCCCGCTCCACCGCGGCCGCGTGGGCGGCGTCGACGTCGTCGACCTCGACGGAGATGTCCGGGTGCTCGGGAGCGCTGGCGTCCTCGGTGATCAGCGCGAGCTGGCGCTTCCGGTCTTCGGGGGAGCAGAGCGTGACGATCCAGCCCATGTCCATCACCACCTCGAAACCGAGCACGTGAACGTAGTGATCACGCGTGGCGGCGATGTCGGTGGCCCTGATGTTGGGAACGACTCGGTGGATTCGCACGGTGCCTCCGGTGTTGTCGAGCGCTCGTGCCAGGGTGTGACCATGACGAGCGCGGTCGGCGAGGACTTCCAGGACGCGATCTTGCCGGATCAGGAGTGGTCCGGCCGGGTCTTCGAGCAATGCGTGTTCACCGACGCCGACCTGACCGGTCTGAAGACCCGCAACTGCGTGTTCACCGACTGCGATTTCACCGGCGCCGACCTCAACAACTCCTCGCACGTCGCCAGCGCGTTCCGGTCCTGCAAGTTCGAGCGCACGGTCTTCGGCAAGAGCAGCTTCGACGGGTGCAGCCTGCTCGGGTCCAGCTTCGTCGACTGCCGGCTGCGGTCGCTGAAGGTCCGCGAGACCGATCTGACCTTGGTCGCGATGGGCCGCTGCGACCTGCGTGACGTCGATCTGCACGGGGCCCGCTTCCGGGAGGCCAACCTCACCGAGTGCGATCTGCGCGGCTGCGATCTCAGCGAAGCGGACTTCAGCGGGGCGCGGATGCTCGGCGCGCGCCTCAACAACGCCGACCTCCGGGACGCCCGCCTCGACGCCGACGCCCTGGTCCAGGCGAACCTGCGGGGCGCTCGGGTCGACACCGCCCTGGCCCTGTCCTTCGCAGCGGCCCACGGCCTGCACCTGGACTGACCGGCCTCGCCGAGCTGAGAGCAGCACAACGAAAAGAGGGCCCGCCCCCGAGCTGGGGAAGGGCCCTCTCTCAACCGGTCTCACTCCATGGGCGGACGCTCGCCCGACGGCATCTCGGCGAGGGTGCCGTCGGCGATGAGGTCGCTGACCGCGGCCGGGAGCACGAACGCGGTGCCGCCGCCGGGCTGCTCGAACCACGCGACCGCGGTGCCCCGCAGCGCCTGGATCGGGCGCTGCACCCGGTAGGCCGAGTAGGTCCGGTTGGACCACTGCGGCGGCAGCGAGCGGTGCGTGTACGGCGTGCGCACGGTGTACAGCACGTTGCCGTTGGGCTCACCGAAGCGGTCGAGCTCGGTGCCCGGCTGCAGCATGACGATCCGGCGGTCCCGGTACAGCGTCAGCGGCGGTTCGCCGTTGAGCGGCTGGATCTGCTGACCCTGCTGGGCCTGGCCGTTGGGCGCAGCCTGCGGCTGGCCCTGCGGGGGCTGCTGACCCTGCTGCGGGCGCGGCGGTCCGGGCGGCGGGCCCTGCCGCTGCGGACCGGCCATGCCGGGGCCACCGGGCCCGGGACGACGCTCGGCGCCACCGACCGGACCCTGCTGCGCGGCGGGGCCGGCGGCCGGGGGAACCGGCGCGTTGCTGTCCCGGCGCGGCTGGCGCTTGGGCAGCGGGTTGGACCCCGGCGCCCCACCGGCCTGCGGCTGCACCGGGTTCCCCGCGGGCGGGGACGGCGGAGCCTGCGGCGGAAGCGGGCGGTCCATCGACGGCGCCGGCTGGAACCGGGTCGGCTCCTCGGCGGGCGTCGGCGGTGCCTGCGGTGCCGGCTCCTGGGACGCCTGCGGCGCCTCCTGGTTGGCGGTGAACAGGGGGTTCCCACCGGTGCTCGGGCCCGACTGCTCCGGCTCGCGCGCGGCGCGCTGGGGCAGTTCAGACGCCTGCGGCGTGCGCTGCGGCAGGTCGGCTGACGGCTCCGGGGTGCGCTTGGGCAGCTCGGAGGCAGGTTCCGGGGTCCGCTGCGGGAGGTCGGCGGGCTCCTGCTGACCGCGCTGCGGCAGGTCGGCCGGTTCCGGCGTGCGCTGCGGGAGCTCGCTGGCGGGCTCCGGGGTGCGCTGCGGGAGGTCGGCCGGTTCCTGCGGCGTGCGCTGCGGGAGTTCGGGTTCCGGCGCGGCGCGCTGCGGCAGGTCGGCGACCTCGGGGGCGGCCGGTGTCGGAGCGACCGGAGCCGACGCGGTCGGCTGCTCCATCAGCAGCTTGCCGAGCAGGTACGCGGCGGCGTGGTCGACGCGGGCGAACCGGACGTCCTCGCTGCCGGTGACGACCCAGTCGTCGCCGTCCTGCACCAGGCAGTGGGCGTCCGCGCTGCGGCTGCCCAACCGGTAGGCGTCGCTGTCCACCTGGAAGTCGGACAGCCGGTCGTGCAGCTGCGCCAGCACTTCCTGGGCGTCGGGCGCGTCGTCGTCCTCGTCAAGGACGTGCCGCGAACCGGAGGCCGACGGTGCGTCGTCCTCGATGAGCTCGTCGGCGGGCTCGGGGACCTCGGCGACCTCGGGCTCACCAGCGGTGGAACCGATCGCGGCGGCGCCGACGGCGGCAGCCCCCGCCCCGGCGGCCACCCCGGCGCCCACGCCGAGCGCGGAGCCCCCGGAGTTCGACTCGGGTTCGTCGGCCGGCTCGTCGTCGGGCTGGTCCACCAGTTCGCTGATGGCCGCTTGGCGGGTCGCGTCGTCGACGTCGCCGACGGTGAAGCCGCGGCTGCGGACGTGCTCGACCAGCGCCGATTCCGGCGGCATGCCGTACTGGGCCAGGTAGTAGGCCACCGAACCCGGCCACAACCAGGTGCCGTCGGTGTGCCAGGTGCCCGGGACGGTCTGGGAGCGCTCGGGGTCGAAGTGGTCCTCTTCGTTCTCCTGGGAGGCCAGCACGACCGGAGCGTTCTCCAGGTACTGCCGCAGCGCGCCGACCTCGTCGGCGGGCACCGGGCGGCGCTTGGACACCACCGGGCGACCTTCGTCGTCGACGTCGTCGAAGACGTTGGTGATCCGGAAGCGGCCGGAGCCGATGGTGGCGGAGGAGAACTCGTCCTCGAGCCCCGCGACCGTGTCGGGAACCACGGGGGTCTCCTCGGCCTGCGGGGATGCGGTGCCGTCGACCCGTTCCTGCATCCAGTCCGGGATGTTGTCCTCGGACCGCGGGTAGCGGCGAAGTTCGTCGACGTAGGCCGCGCGGGGCAGCGGGCGCTGCCACTGCGGCTCGGTGTCGAAGTTGATATCGATTCGGTAACTGGACGGGCGCTCGACCACGTAGAGCGCGCTCAACCAGGTGCCCACGTCGGGGCGGTACATGCCCTCCCGGAGGCGCTCGAAGATCTCGCGCAGCTCGACCGGCGGCTCAAGCGAGCGTGAACTGCCGTCCTGCGCGGTGAGCTCACCCAGCAGGTCGGTGTATTCGCCGGTGGCGCGGTACTCCACCGTGATCTCCTGCCAGTCCTCAGGAGCGCCTTGTAAAAGCAGAACACCGATCTTGCGGGCGATCTGCTCCTGCTCTTCCGGACTGATCGCTGTCGGACGCGACATGGGTGACATCCTCCCCCTCTCGACGAGGCAACCCGACTCCACCCCGCCGAAACGCTACTCGACGCGGGCCCGGCGTTGTGCGCTGTGTGTGACATCCGCGCCGCCGTTGATCGTCTTGTGGCGGTTTTCAAGATCACCCTGGGTGAGACGGGTGATCTCGCCCCAGAGCTTGCCTGCTGAAAGTTCGAATGAACATCACACCACCAGGTGTATTGGATCAGCGAGGGGGTCCGAAAAACCAGTAGCGGTACGCCCGTGCCGAACGCCACAGTTATCACGTGCTGCGTCCCTACCGGCTACTGGCCGCTGTCCCACACGCTCCGTCACTGATGGGCTTCGGTCTGCTCGCGCGCCTCTACATCCCGGCTCAGGTGATGGTCCTGACGTTCCTGATCGCCGAGTGGACCGGTTCGTACGCGATCGGCGGCGCGGTCTGCACGGCCATGACCATCGGCCAGGCCATCGCCGGTCCGGTGCGCGGCCGTGCCGCCGACCGCACCTCGGTCGTGAAAGTGCTGGTGGTGAGCGGGTTCTTCCAGTCGGCCGGATTCGCGGCGATGATCGTGACCACGCACCGGCTGGACGGGGAGCACTGGTGGCTGATGCTGCTGGTCGGGTTCGCCACGGGCCTGGCGTCGCCGCCGCTGGGGCAGGTGGCGCGCTCGATGTGGCCGCGGATCACCGAGGGCGAGGCGCGCGAGGCCGCTTACGCGGTCGAGGCGACGCTGCAGGAGCTGCTCTACGTGGTGGCGCCGATGCTGGCGACGTTCGTGGTGGCGGCGTGGAGCCCGTCGGTGGCGCTGTCGGTGCTGGCGGCCTGGGCGCTGATCGGTCCCGGTCTGTTCGCCTCGGCGTGCTGGCGGGCGGGGATTCGCGGCGGGCTGGGCGGCGGTGCCGCACCAGGACGTTCGGCGGGCCTGGTGCGGGTGCGGGGTTTCGTGTCGATGATGTGCTTCTTCAGCCTGTCCGTCGGTGCGCTGGTCTCGGTGGACCTGGTCCTCGTCGGCTGGGCCCGCGAGCGGGGTGAGCCCGGCATGGCGGGGGTCATGGCGACGATGTGGGCGCTGGGGTCGCTGGTGGGCGGTCTGGTGATGGGCGGTTTCCCGCGCTACCGCTTGGGAGTTCGCTCCGGGCTGGCCGCGCTCGGCCTGTGCGCGCTGGTCCCGGCGCTGCCGCCGGTGTCCAGCGGATCGCCGTGGGTGATCGGGGCGATCCTGGCGGTCGGCGGTGCGGCGATCGCGCCGCTGCTGGCGGCCTCCAACGGTCGGCTGGCGGATCTGGCGCCGCCGGAACGCCGCGGCGAGGCGTTCGGCTGGACGACCACCGCGAGCACGATGGGCATCGCGATCGCCAATCCGCTGGTGGGCTCGATGATGGACCGCGGCGGCCCGGCCCTGGCCGGGGCGGCGTGCGCAGCGATGGGGGTCGCCGCGTTCGGCGTGGTGCAGGTGCACCTGCGCCGCTCCGGTCCGCTGCGGCCCGCCTCGGAAGTCGTGGGAGAAGTGGCGGAGAAAACTGCGGACCGGCGAGGTCAAGCCGCGACCGATCTGCCACGATGAGCAGCTGTGAGCGCGACGATTCTCGACGGCAAGGCCACCAAGGACGCGATCTTCGAGGAGCTGCGACCCCGCGTCGCCCGGCTCGTCGAGCGAGGGCAGGCCCCGGGCCTGGCAACGGTGCTGGTAGGGGACGACCCGGGTTCGCACTCCTACGTGCGCGCCAAGCACAACGACTGCGCGAAGGTCGGCATCAAGTCGATCCGCAAGGACCTGCCCGCCGACGTCAGCCAGGCTGACGTGGAGGCGGTGATCGACGAACTCAACGCCGATCCCGAGTGCACCGGCTACATCGTGCAGCTGCCGCTGCCCAAGCACCTCGACGCCGGACCGCTGCTGGAGCGCATGGCCCCGGCCAAGGACGCCGACGGCCTGCACCCGATCAGCCTCGGCCGCCTGGTGCTGGGCGAGGAGGCTCCGCTGCCGTGCACCCCGCGCGGCATCATCGAGCTGCTGCGCCGCCACGACGTCGAGCTCAACGGCGCGCGCGTGGCGGTCGTCGGTCGCGGCATCACCGTCGGCCGCCCGATCGGCCTGCTGCTGACCCGCCGCAGCGAGAACTCCACGGTGACCCTGTGCCACACCGGCACCAAGGACCTGACCTCGGAGATCTCCCGCGCGGACGTGGTCGTCGCGGCCGCCGGCGTGCCGAACCTGATCACCGCGGACATGGTCAAGCCGGGCGCGGCCGTGCTCGACGTGGGCGTCACGCGCACCGAGGACGGGCTGGCCGGTGACGTGCACCCGGACGTCTCCGAGGTCGCCGGTTTCCTGTCGCCGAACCCCGGTGGCGTCGGCCCGATGACCCGCGCGATGCTGCTGACCAACGTCGTCGAGGCGGCCGAGCGCAACCTGGGCTGAGTTCGGCGCGGGGACTGGAGGAACGTGAGCGACTGGATCCCGGACAGGTACCGGCTGTCCGTCCACGTGCCGTTCGGCCTGGTGTGCGGCATCGGGCTGATCGGTTTTCTGCTGGTGGCCCTGCAGCACTGGCGTCGCGGCACGGTCGTGCTCGGTCTGGCGCTGCTGGTGGCGGCCGGGCTGCGCGCGGTGATCCCGGACGAGCGCGCCGGTCTGCTGGCCATCCGCAGCCGCGTCGTGGACATGCTGCTCTACAGCGGTTTCGGCGTGGTCATCATCTCCATCGCCATGACCATCAGAGGCCTGTTCGGCTGACGAGAACTCCAAGAGGCAGGCGCCCCACCAGGGACGCCTGCCTCTTTCACGTCCACAAAAGACAGTCCAAACCAGAGCAACCCGACCGCGGCGACCCCAACCGACCCCGCCCCAATCCCAACCCGGATTACCGCCGTAGTTGGGGCCCTGAAAACTGCGGTATTCGGGGTCCCGGGCCGGAACATCGCCGTGGTTCTAACCCGGATTACCGCCGTATTCGGGGTTGGGAGACGGATTACTGCCGTAATCGGGGACCCGAAAACTGCTGTAATCCGGGATCTGAACTGGGCCGGGGCTCGGGGG
>NZ_SMKS01000058.1:0-37460 GCF_004348435.1 Saccharopolyspora terrae
GCGCGCCAACCGATACGCTTCCCACCGAGGTCTCCGGATAGATGTTGATCTTCTTCGTCGCTGATCCATCTACCGGAGACCTCACTATGTTCAACCACCGGGCCCCACGTTCCTAAACAGCTCCTAGGCCGGTATCCACCGACGTGAGATCGAAGGTGTTTCCGCCAGGCACATCACGATGTTGATGCGCTGTGTGTGGTCCGTCAGGTGATTTGCGACATCGGTCTGCCACCTGATGTGCGTCACTCGGCCTAGGAAATTGAGGGTGTAGCGGTCCGTGGCCGTTGGCCCTTGATGCTACGGACGGGACGATCTGTCGTGCGGCGGACGGTCGTTGTTTCGCCGTCGGGCAACTCGATCGCGATCGTCGTTTCGGCGACGTGGGCGGTCACGGTGTGGTGCTGGTAGACGCGGCCGAGGGCGATGGTCTGGCCGCAGACCGTGATCGTGCCGACGGCGCTGACGCGGCGTTGCACGGTGACCGGTTCGGTCGACGGGCGTGGCACTGAGCCCGGCGGGCGGGACTGTTGCAGTCGGGTTGCCTCGTCGTGGGTGAGCGGGTTGGGGCGGGTGCGCAGGAGTTCGCGGGTGTCGGGGTCGAAAAACAGCAGTGGGGCGTTTTCTTCGATGTAGATCCCGATGTGGCGTCCGGCCAGGATCTCGGCGGCGAGCACGAGGTGGGCTCCGAGAGAGACGGTGCCGGCCTTGGCGACGGTGCGTTCGACCTCGACGATCCGACGTCCGGCCTGGCTGCCCGGCCCGCCTCGGGATGCGACCGGTTCGGGCCCGGCGGGGATTGCGCCCTGGGAGACGAGGAGGTCGAGGTCGTTGGTGGTGAACCGGGACCGTAGCGACTTCACTCGCTGCCCGCCGACCGACAGGTGCACCCAGTCGCAATCGAGCCAGAATCGCACGACTTGCCCGCAACGGGCAGGGCCGAGCCAGAACTGCCGGCCGCCGACCCACAGGTTGCCCGAGGGCGGCACCACCCGGTCCAGCTCGATCGCATCCCCGGGCTGACGCTGCGGCACTGAGGGCTCGACGATCGACTCCGCCTCTAGGGCTGGCTTGAGCACGAGCGACGGCGGCACCCACAACTCCACGTCAGGACTGGCCGGGGTGGCAGGCTGGAATCGGTCGGCGGGCACCACCGGCTGTTGCTGGTCCAGCGCCTGATGGGGGCGTTCGGTGTTGTATTCGGCCACCCAGGTGTCCACGGCGGCCTGCGCGGCTAGCAGCGACGAGAACGGGCCTTGCTCGCTGATCTCGGGGCGGAAAGTTCCGTGGAAGCGTTCGACCTTGCCGTTCTGGTTCGGCGAGGCGGGTTGGGTCAGTCGATGCGTGATGCCGTTGCGGCGGCAGATCTTGTCGAAGAGCACTTCGCCCCGCTGCGGCCCACGCCCGAACCGGCCGGTGAACTGCTTCCCGTGGTCAGTGATCACCTCTTCGGGCACCCCATAGCGGGCCAGTGCCTCGGCGAAGGCCACACAGACCGCTCGGGACGTCGCGCGCTCCACCACGGCGGCCAGCACGCAGAACCGGGAATGGTCGTCGACCCCGGTGACGATCTTCGCTTCCCGCACCACCCCCGAGGTCGGGTCGACGAGCTCGATGCCACCGACGATGTCGATGCCCCACAACTGCATCGGCCCCGGCCTCTCGAACCGCAGGAACGAATCCCGAGGCCGTTTCAGCGGTCGGGCCCGCGTCAAGCCCTGCCGGATCAGAATCCGATCGATCGTGCGTTCCGAAGGCACCGCGAGATCACCACGTTGCCAGGGTCCGGCGTGTCGGAGCAGTTCCAGGCGGATCCGCCTCGAGCCCCACCGCGGGTGCTCGCGACGCATCTCGGTGACCACGACCTCCACGGCCTCGTCGACCTGGTGCGGACACGAGACCGGGCGATGCGAGCGATCCGCCAAGCCCGCAAGCTGACCGGACAAATACCGCGTGACCCACCGATGCACCGTCGACCGATGCACCCCGAGCTGGGCCGCGATCTCGGTAACCTCCGCGCCCGCCAACACGGCCCGAACCGCGTCCAGACGCTGCTCCACCACAGACAAGACGACCAGTGCCAATCCCGGCCTCCCAGCACCGGGGACGCTCCACGGAAACGTCCCGAACGAGGAAGCCGATCATGGCCGGTGTTGCACATCAGCTGGCGGCGGACGCCTGTCGCACATCATCCGACGGAGCACATTTGATGCGCTGTGCGCGTGTTCAGAGTTTCCTTTTCTTCATCAAGGGCCTGCGGTTTGTACTCGGAAGTTGCAGATGCGGCGTTGGAATACGCGCTAGTCACCAGCACATACCCGTAATGCCCTGACTTCCCCGAGTCCATCGCCTACGACTTCTTCGGGACGACGAACGTTCCTTTTCCGGAGAGGACCTTGAGCAGGCCTTCGTCCCGGAGCGCGTTCACGGCTTTGATCGCGGTCAGGCGGGCGACGCCGTAGATCTCACCGAGTTCCGGGCCGCTGGGGAGCCTGGACCCGGCCGAGAGCTCACCGGACTCGATGTCGGCGCGGAGGTCGTCGGCGATCTGCTGCCAGACGTACTCGGGCGACTCGTGGTCGACACGATCAGCGCGGCTCTCCCAACTCATACCGCGACGTTAACCCTATAGAGCTAACTAGGCCACGCCGATACTAGCCGTAGCTATCTACTGCTATCTAATATTGCCTATGGCAGCTATCGCGGTGGGCGGGTTCATGATCGACCTGGAGCTCACGGTTCTCGACGACCGCGAGTGGTGGACGTGCCCGGTCGGTGGCCTTCGCTGCGGACGTGTGCTCGTCGACCTCGACACGATGGGTCTCGACGCCATGACCTGCCATGTCGAGATCGCTCACCCGCACGTCCTCGCGGCACGGTGGAGTCGGCGTCAGCAATTCGCCCGTGCTTGACCAGCAGCGCAGCGTTGCCGACTGGCTGCGGATGGACGAGGAGGTCGACTTCGCGCCCGCTGGTGGGTCGTCACCCCGCGGGAAGTCGGAGCGGGGAGCTCAGCAGTTCGTCGAGGGGGACGGGTCTGCTCAGGTAGTAGCCCTGGACGTGGTCGCAGCCGATGGTGCGGAGCTGGGCGAGCTGGTGGGCCGTTTCGACGCCCTCGGCCACGACGTCGAGTCCGATCGCGTGGGCCATGGTGACGATGCTGGTGACGATGACCCGGAGCTCATTCGATTCGCTCAGGTCGGTGATGAACGAGCGGTCGATCTTGAGGGTGTCCAGCGGGAGCCGTCGGATCTGGGCCAAGGACGAGTAGCCGGTGCCGAAGTCGTCGATCGCCAGTGACACGCCCAACTCCCGCAAGGTTTCCAGCACGCGCGCTGCCGCAGCCGGGTCTTGCATGATCGCCTCCTCGGTGATCTCCAGGCACAGGGCGCGGGCGGGCAGACCCGAATCCGCGAGGGCGCTCTCCACGAGGCCGGGCAGACCGGGATCGTCGAGCTGGCGCGGCGAGAGGTTCGCGTTGAGCATCAGATCGATGTGGTGCCGCTCCCGCTCGACGGCGAGTTGGTGGGTCGCCGAGCGCAGCATGTGCGCGCCGATGGAGTTGATCAGGTTGGTCTCCTCGGCCACCGGGATGAACTCGGCCGGCGAGATCGGTCCGTGGACCGGGTGGCGCCACCGCAGCAGTCCCTCCACGGCCACCGTGCGATCGGTGCGCAGGTCGGCGACCGGCTGGTAGGCCACCCAGAGCTGGCCCCGTCCCACGGCGTGGCGGAGGTCCTGCTCCAGATCCATGTGCCGCTGCACGCGTTTGCGGAGCTCCACGTCGAAGAACGCGTGGCGCCCACCCCCTCGGGTCTTGGCCCGGTACATCGCCACATCGGCATCACGCAGGAGGTCCTGCCCGGACCGGTCGTCGTCGGGCAGGGCCACGACCACCCCGATGCTGCCGTTGATGTGAAGCTCCCTGCCCTCCATGCGGATCGGTTCGGTCAGGGCGTCGAGCAGGCGCGTGCACCGCTCGGCGAGTGCGGCGTGATCGCTCTCGCCGTCGACGAGGACCACGAACTCGTCCCCGCCCAGTCGGCCGACCAGGCCGTTCGAGGGCGTCACGCGCACCAGCCGCTGCCCGGCGTGGACCAGGACGGCGTCGCCGACACCGTGCCCGAGGGAATCGTTGATGAGCTTGAAGTTGTCGAGGTCGAGGAACAGCACGGCCATCGGCTGCTCCTGGTGTCGGGACTGCTCCAGGTGCCGGAGCACCAGCGTGCGGTTGCCCAGGCCGGTCAGCGGATCGTGGGTGGCCTCGTGCTCCAAGCGGTTCTGGGCCGCGCGCCTCTCGGTGATGTCGGTGAACGACACGACGACCTTGGACGGCGTTCCCGTCGCGGTGTTCAGCGGGCGAGAGGTGACCGCCAGCCAGACCGTGCGACCGTCCGTTCGGTCGAGGCGGATCACCTGGGAGTCCAACAGGGGCGCGCGATCTTCCAGTCGCAGCGCGGCACCGGATTCCTCGAACAGGCGCCAGGAGACGAGTGCAGAACCGACGATCTGCGATTCGCGCGTGCCGAGGATGCGCTGGGCGGCCGGGTTGGCCGATTCGACGATGCCTGCCGAGTCGAGCACGACGACGCCTTCGTCGAGCGTGTCGACCACGGTGGCGAAGTCCTGCTCCGCCCGGTGCCGCTCGGCCTTCTCGTGGCGAGCCAGCTCCTGCTGCATCCGCGCGATGTGGCGGGTTTCGCTCACGATGCGCGCCCGCATCGCCTCCACCGCACGGGCGACCGTGGTCAACTCGGGCGGTCCGGCCTCGTGGACCGGGCGGTCGAGGTCGCCCTCCGACACCTCGTTGACCTGCGACACGAGTGTGCGCAACGGGCGGGTGAGGGAGTTGCGGAGCAGCAGGATCGCCGTTGCCCAGGAGATCAGGCCGACCAGGGCGAGCGCCAGCGTGAGCCAGTTCGCTGCCGTGCGCGCCGCGGCAGCCCGGGCTTCTTCCGCCGCTTCGATCGTGTCTATCCGGGTGCGCAGCTCCCTCAGCTTGCCCCGCAACGATGCGACGTGCCTTTGCTCGGACTGCTTCTCGGGCGTCGAGAGGTCCAGCGGACCCGGGCTGCGGCTGCGCGCGATCATCGGCTCGACGGAGTCCTGCCGCCATTGCTGCGCGGCGGCGTTGACCTGGTTCAGCAGGTCCTGCACCGCGGGGTCGTCGGCGAGTCGACGTCCCACGGTCCTGTGGAACTGGGCGGCGTTGGCCTGGTCGGCCGCGTACGCCTGGAGGAAGGCCGGGTCATCGGTCAGCAGGAACGCCTGCACGCGGTTCTCCTGCTGGGCGTAGGACGTGATCAGGTTGGCGGTGCTGTTCTGCGCCGGCACGACCTTGGTGATCAGGTTCTCGGTCGAGTCCTCGACCCGCTGCCGCAGGGCGAACATCCCGCCGGTGATCACGACGGTCACCACCAGAAGGGCCCCGACGAGCGCGTAGAGGCGTCCCAGCAGGGAGAACCGTCCTCGCCATCGTGGAACCATCCCACGAGTATGCGAGACCGGCGCGCACCGCACTGCCCACGCGAAGCCGCAGGTCACGCCGTCGTGGGGATGATGGCCACGAGGTCCCGGAAGACCTGTCGAACACCCGGCCAGCCCTCGGTCCCTGCCCGACCACGCCGAGCGCCGATTCCGAGATGATACTACCGCTGATGTTACTATCATTGACGGTAGTAAGTTTGGTGGTAGTAATCCTGGAGGCTGCGCGCATGGTGGACTTCGTCGGTCGGCGGGACGAGCTGGCGACGTTGGAGCGCGAGCTTCAGAAGATCGCTTCAGGGGTCGGTGGGGAGCGGCCAGGCAGGTGCGTGATGTTGCGCGGGCGGCGCCGCGTGGGCAAATCGCGCCTGGTCGAGCGCTTCGCGGAGCGTTCCGGGGTGCCGTTCCTGTTCTACGCGGCAACCGGCGCGTCTCCCGAGGCCGATCTGATCCGGCTAGCCCGGGATGCTCAGGCGTCGAACCTCCCGCTGGCGCACCTGATGTCGGCCGCGCAGCCTCGAAACTGGGACGCCGCCTTCGACGTGCTCGCGGCCGCGCTGCCCTCGGACCAGCCGAGCGTCGTGGTCATCGACGAGGTGCCGTACCTCATGGACGCCGACGGCGCTTTCGAAGGAATGCTGCAGCGGGCCTGGGACCGAGCCTTGCAGGCCAAACCCGTGCTGCTGATCCTCATCGGCTCCGACCTGTCGATGATGGAGGCGCTGAACAGCTACGGCCGTCCCTTCCACCAGCGCGGACGGGAGATGGTGCTGGGTCCGCTGAACCCCGCGGAAGTCGGCCGCATGCTGGACCTGGAGCCGGCAGAAGCGTTCGACGCCGCGCTGGTCACCGGCGGACTCCCGCTGATCTGCGCTGACTGGCCGCGCGGCGCAGGCCTGTGGGACTTCCTCGACGAGGCGCTGAACGACCCCGTATCGCCGCTGCTGGTGTCGGCGGAGCGGTCGCTGGCTGCGGAATCCCCGCCGAACGCGCAGCCGCGCAGCGTCCTGTCGGCGATCGGCAGCGGGGAGCGGACCTTCACCAACATCGCACGAGCGGCCGGAGGGATCGGAGGGACGTCGCTGCAGCGATCCCTGGAAACGCTCCTCGTAAAGCGGGTGGTCGCGGCCGAACTGCCCCTGTCGACGCGTCCGTCGAAGGAGCGGCGGTACCGGGTGACGGACTCGTACCTGCGATTCTGGCTGCACCTCGTCGGCCCGTTCATCGAGGAGATCGAGCGGGGGCGGGGCGATCTGACCCTGGCCCGGATCCGGGAGAACTGGACCAGTTGGCGTGGACGGGCGATCGAGCCCGTCATCCGCGAGGCGCTCGCCCGGACGCTGCCCGACGACAAGCTGCCGGAAGCGCCTGCGATGGGCGGGTACTGGACCCGCAGCAACAACGTCGAGATCGACATCGTCGGGGCGGACCGAGCTCCCATCGCCGAGGAACTGCGCTTCGTCGGTTCCATCAAGTGGCTGGAGCAGTCCCCCTTCGACCAGCACGACCTGGTCGCCCTCCACCGCCACCGCGCAGCGCTCACCGACGAACCGGTTCCCGTCGTGGCCGTCACGCGCAGCGGTGCGGACTGCTCAGGTGTTGATGCCGTTTACGGGCCGGCCGATCTGCTCAACGCCTGGCCGCTGTAGGTGCTCTGCCCGCTCTGCTCCGTGTGGGTTGGGCGGAATTGTGTGACGGCTCGGCGTACATCTACTCAGCTCGGAGACGTTCTTCAACGCTGCTGAAACACCCCTGCTGACCTGCAGCATCGTGGTGCGAACGAAAGTCGGGTCGGGGAGTTGTGATGATCGAGGAGAACCGGAGGATCGGCAGGCCCATGTGCCGTTCGGCGAACTTCGCCGTGGTGCTGAGGGTTGCCCAGTGGGAGCTCGACCGGGTGGCCTTCCGGCTGCCCAGGGGCGAGGTCTCCCGGAGCGAACGGCACAGGCTGGCCGACGTGCTGACCGAACTGGCCGACCACCTCCGCGACGACGAGGGCTGACGGCGGCCGGGTGAACCCGGGACCTTTCGAGGTTCCGCCCGACCACGGGACTGCTAGCGTCGGACGCGTGAGTCCGGTACTCGTGATCGGCGCGGGCGTGCACGGCCTGACCTGCGGGGTCGTGCTGGCCGAAGCGGGTCGGCAAGTGCGGATCCGCACCGCTGAGCGGCCCCGCGAGACGACCTCGGCGGTCGCCGGGGCGATGTGGGGCCCAGCGCGGCTCAAACCACCGGAACGGGTGCTGTACTGGGCCACCCTCTCGCACGCCGAGTTCACCGCGCTGGCGCGCGACGAGAACTCCGGCGTGCACCTGGCCGCCGGCCGGATGGCGGCGCGGACCGACCTCGGCGACGTCGTCCCGCCCGAAACCAAGCTGATCCCCGACCTGCACCGATGCGGTGAGCAGGAGCTTCCCGAGGGCTTCGTCTGGGGTTACCGGGGAACCGTCCCGCTGATCGACATGCCCCGCTACCTCGACTACCTCCTGGCACGGTTCCAGGCGGCCGGTGGCGAGATCCTGCTGGCGTCCGTGTCGTCGCTCGCCGACGCAGCCGCCGAATCGGACACCGTCATCAACTGCACCGGCGTCGGGGCGCACGAACTCGTCGGCGACCCCGGCGTGCACCCGGTGCTCGGCCAGCACGTCGTGGTGCGCAACCCCGGCATCGACGAGTACTTCATCGAGCTCAGCGAAGGCGGCGAGTTCACGTCCTGGATGCCGCACGGCGATCGCGTGGTGCTCGGCGGCATCTCCGTCGACCACGACTGGCGGCGGACACCGCGAGCCGAGATCAGCGCGCGGATCCGTCGCCGCGTCGCCCAGCTCGAACCGCGACTCGCCGACGCCGAGGTGCTGGAGGAGACCGTCGGGCTGCGGCCGGGCCGCGACTCGGTGCGGGTCGACGTCGAGCACTACGAAGGCGCCCGCATCATCCACGACTACGGCCACGCCGGCTGCGGCGTCGGGCTGTCCTGGGGATGCGCCTTCGAAGTCGCCGACCTCGTCGAGGAGAGCTAAGAGCTCTTGGGGAATTGCTTTGCGTGGCGGTGCGGGTGGCGGAACCTGAGCGCCTCCGTGGTCTCCGTGCGCCGCTCCTGATGTATGTCCAATACACGGCGTCCCGGCGTACTCGCCACGAAGGCGCTCAGAACCCGCGGCGGTGCCAGCTGCTCAGGTGGTGGAAGAGCATGCGGCTCCGCCACATTCCTCAACAGCCCCTAGTACCTGCTCCGCGGTCGCGCGGGAGCAGCGGCTCCTAGCCGAACTGGTCCACGACGCTGTCGATCTCCTGCGCCAGGGACGTGTCGTTGCTCGTGATGCCGCCCTTGAAGTGCGTCGACAGGTAGAACGTCACCTTGTTGAAGCGGATGTCGATGTCGGGGTGGTGGTTCTCGTTCTCGGCGATCTCGGCGATGCGCATGACGGCCTGGATGGCCTGCGGAAAGCCGGGGAATTCGACCACGCGGACGATGTTGTTGCCGTCCCGGTGCCACTCCGGCAGGTGTTCCAGCGCCTCGGCGATCTGCGCGTCGGTGAGGAGTTCGGTCATGCCCTCATGGTGCCCGAGTGAGAGCGAATCGACCGCCTGCGACGTGCCCAGTCTGAGACCGAGCTGAGAATCCGGTCGATCACTGTGAGAAGGCCCTGAGACCGGATGCTCGCGGCGGGTCGCGGTCGGCATGCTGGTCACCATGTTGCCTCGGGTTCTGGTGGTCGACGACGAGCCGGGAGTGCGGACCGCGCTGCGCCGCGGGCTGTCCGCTGAAGGCATGGAGGTCAGCGTCGCCGCCGACGGCCCCGAAGCGCTGCGCCTGGCCATGACCGGCGCCTTCGACGTCGTGCTGCTCGACGTCATGCTCCCCGGCATGTCCGGTTACCGGGTGCTGGAGCGGATGCGCGAGCAGGACGTGACCACGCCGGTGCTGCTGATCTCGGCCAAGAGCGGCGAGGTCGACCAGGCCGACGGACTCGACCTCGGGGCCGACGGCTACCTGGTCAAGCCCTTCTCCTTCCTGGTGCTGGTGGCTCAGGTGCGGGCGCTGCTGCGGCGGCGCGACAACGCCGGCCAGCAGGCGTGCCTGCGGGTCGGGGCGCTGGAGATCGACCGCAGCAACCGCGAGGTGCACTGGGACGGCCAGCCCGTCACGCTCTCGCCGCGCGAGTTCGGGCTGCTCGTCGCGCTCGCCAGCCACCCCGAGTCGGTGGTGCCCAAGGACGACCTGCTGCGCATGGTGTGGGGCGAGGAGCAGTTCGTCACTCGCAACGTCGTCGAGGTCTACGTCGGCTACCTGCGCCGCAAGCTCACCGCCGTGGGGGCCGGGGAGCTGGTGCAGACCGTGCGCGGGCAGGGCTACCGCGTGTGCGCGCAAGCATGATCAGGAGACTGCGCGGCTGGTGGCAGCGCCGCACCATCCAGTTCCGCACCAGCGTCGTGGCCACCGCCGTCGCGTTGATCGGTCTCGGAGTGGTCGCGCACGCCGGGACCGGGATCGTCAGCTGGCTGCTGATCGACTCCGTCGACGCCGACCTCAAGCGCATCGCGGGCGGCACCGCGAGCCACGTCGCCGCGGGCTCGCCCGTCGTCGGCCGACCCGACGTGCGCGTGCTCGGCGAGAACGGGGAGCCGGTCGACGGCTTGCCCAGCGCGAACCTGAGCGAGTGGCAGATCGCCGAGCTGAGCGCGGGAAGCGGCGTGCTCGACTTCGAGGCGCCCGCCGAGCTGCACCGCTGGCGAGGCGTCCCGGTCACCGACCCCGGCGGCCGGCACCTGCTGGTGGCCGCCGAAGCCCGCCTGGTCGGCTTCGCCGACACCGCCGGGCGCACCGGGAAGCTGCTCAGCTTCGGATCGGTGCTGGCAGCGGCCCTGGTCGGCTTCGCGACCTGGCTGGTCGTGCACCGATCGCTGCGGCCGGTCGACCGCATCCGCAGCGCCGCCGCCGGACTGCCCGAAGGCGAGCGGCTGCCGGTGCCCGAGGCCGCCGACGAGATCCGGGCGCTGGCCGAAGAGCTCAACGCGATGCTCGCCCGCCGCGACGCCGACACCGAACGGCTGCGCCGGTTCACCGGCGACGCGGCCCACGAGCTGCGCAACCCCGTCGCCTCCATCCGCGCCCAGGCCGAGGTCGCGGTCATGCACCCCGACCCGGACATCGCCCACGAGACGCTGCAGGACATCGCTCTCGAAGCGCAGCGGCTGTCCACGCTGGTGGAGAGCCTGCTCGCGCTCGCCCGCGCGGAGCGCGAGGTCGAACCGACCCGGCCGGTGGACCTGGCGGCGGCCGTGCGCGCGGCCGCCGAACGGCTCGGCGGCGACGTCGAACTGGACGTGCCCGAGGACCCCGTGCTCGTGCTGGCCGCGCCCGCCGAGGTCTCGACGGTGCTGGAGAACATCATCGGCAACGCCCAGCGCTACACCCGGACGCTGGTGCGGGTGTCGGTGCAGGCCGAGCCGGGGATGGGCGTGCGGCTGCTGGTCGACGACGACGGCCCCGGCATCCCGGCCGAGCACCGGCCGCGCGTGTTCGACCGGTTCTACCGCGTCGAACCCGACCGGGCCCGCAGCACCGGCGGTGCCGGGCTCGGGCTGGCGCTGGCGGCCGAGGCCGTGACCAGGCGCGGCGGGTCGGTGCGCGCCGGCGAGGCGCCCTCGGGCGGTGCGCGCATCGAGGTCCGCTGGCCGGCCGCGCGCTGACGTCGGGCAAGATTCGTGAACGTGGCGGTTCTGCGGAGTACCGGTCTGATCGAGGCACCACTGGCCACCGTGGGGGCCGCGCTGCGGCACACCCGGACGGCCGAGACCGGGCTGGCCGCCCTCGGCATTCGCGGCCGGTCGCTGACCAGCCCGGATTCGCTGCTGGTGCCCGGTGACGAACTCGCGTTCCGGCTCTCCGCGTTCACCCTGACCACGCGCATCGTGCGGGCCGACGCCGACGGGTTGAGCTCGGTGCTGGTCGCCGGGCCGCTCGCGCAGCTGCGGCACGAGACGGTCCTGGCCCAGGTCGGCCCGCGCACGCTGCTCACCGACTCGGTGCGGTGGACGAGCCCGTTCGGCCCGTTGGGCAGGCTCGGCGACGTCGCCGTGGGCCGCCGGTTGGTGCTCGACGTGCTGGCCGCCCGCATCCACGCCGTCCGCGAGCTCGCCGAGTCCTGGGCGGCGCGCACGATCGTCGTGGGCACCGCCATCGTGCACGAGGGACGGCTGCTCGCTCAGCAGCGCAGCTACCCTGCCTCGCACGCCGGCCAGTGGGAGCTGCCGGGTGGCCGCGTCGAACCCGGCGAGGACGAGTCCGAGGCCGTGGTCCGCGAGTGCCGCGAAGAGCTCGACGTCGAGGTCCGCCCCACCGGCCGCCTCGGCACCGACGTCCCGCTGGACAACGGCATGCTGCTGCGCATCCACACGGCGGAGCTCAAGGACCCCGCCCAGCAGCCCGCAGCGGTCGAGCACCGCGAGGTCCGCTGGGTGAGCGCCGCGGAACTGCCCTCCCTCGACTGGCTCGAAACCGACCGAGTCCTCCTGCACACCTTGCGCGAACTGCTGGAGGACTCACGCCTCCAGGGACGTTCAACGACGGCCGAGTAGTCCCTACTGGCAGGGCGACGAAGAATTCCGCCCGCTTGTCGATCGCTCGCACTGGTCGTCCAGGAGGCTGGCGGGGTCGAGCGAGAAGGGGAACGGCCGCTCGGCCTCGAACTTCTGCGAACCGCAAGCGCTGGTCGTGATGCGGTAGCCGTCGTCTGCGAGCTCGTAGAGGTCGATCGCGCTCAGACGCGAGGTGATCAACATGCGGCCAAGTTGCACGGTGGTGATCAGCGGGCGCCAGGGGTTCCACCCGGTTCCGGGTCCAACCTTCGTGAAAGCGGTTGCGCTGAGTGAGTGAGGGGTTTCGCGGGGTGTGTGGCGGGGAGTCCGATTTCCGGTTGTTCGATCTTGTTCTCGTGGGATTCAACGGGCGAAAGTGATCGGCAAATGCCAGGTGGGGGAGTTACATTGAAAGAATGTTTGTAGTGCTGCTGCAATACACCGCGCCAGAATCGGATATCGACGCCCAACTGGTAGATCACTACGAATGGGTCACCCAGCATTACGACGCAGGCGACTTCATCGCCGCAGGTCACCGGCACCCGCGCAACGGGGCGGTGATCATCGCCCGTGCGATGTCCCGCGGCAGGCTGGACGCCATCCTGGCGACGGACCCGTTCGCCCTGCACAAGCTCGTCCGCTACGAGGTCGTCGAGTTCCAGGCCCTGCGGACGATCCCGGAGCTGGCCGCCTACGCGGACCCGCTGACCACGGTCGCGCAGCGCTAGCCGCCGACCTGTCCCGAGCCGCGGTGCCGGCGCCGCGCCCGGGTCACTTCGCGTCCTTTTTCTTGGCCTTCTTCTGAGCCTTTTTGACCTCCGCCGCTTTCTGATCCTTGAGCAGTTTGCGCAGAGCCACGATGGGGCAGCTCTTGCACGGTGGTTGCGAATGGCAACATTTTTTCTTGACCTTGATGGTGCCTTTGCCCACGGTGCTTCTTTCCGGCGCTGGGGACGGGGTTGCGGCCGAGCGTAGGTGAACCTAACCCGACCTGGCGAACTTGATGTTCGCCGACTGTTCGCTGTTGCGCTGCGCACGTGCGCGTCGGTCCGGGATGTGCTTGCACTACGCTGGAGGGGGCCGCGTGTCGACGTAGCGCCCCCGCAACCCGCGGGGTGCCGCCCGAAATGAGCTCCGCAGCAGCGGCGCAGTGGAGCCGCGGCCGGTGCCTGGAAGTCAGCAGGCGCCATGCGGGGAGATCCGCATCCGGTGCCATCGCCCAGCGGTGCATCACATCGACGAACCGCCGCGACCTTTCCGCGCCGAGCCATGGAGTACCCGCGTGTCCGCCACCAGCGTCGCCGCCCCCACGCGCAGTGATCTGCGCAACGTAGCCATCGTCGCGCACGTCGACCACGGCAAGACCACCCTGGTCGACGCGATGCTGCGCCAGTCCGGTGCCTTCTCCGAACGCGCCGAGCTCGTCGACCGCGTCATGGACTCCAACGACCTGGAACGTGAGAAGGGCATCACGATCCTGGCCAAGAACACCGCGATCCGTCGCGAGACCGAAGACGGTCCGGTCACCATCAACGTCGTCGACACCCCCGGCCACGCCGACTTCGGCGGCGAGGTGGAGCGCGCGCTGTCGATGGTCGACGGCGTGACCCTGCTGGTCGACGCCAGTGAGGGCCCGCTGCCGCAGACCCGCTTCGTGCTGCGCAAGGCGCTGGCCGCGAAGCTGCCGGTCATCCTGGTCGTCAACAAGGTCGACCGCCCCGACGCGCGCTGCGCCGAGGTCGTCGAAGAGGCCCACGACCTGCTGCTGGAGCTCGCCAGCGAGCTCGACGGCGAGGTTGACCTGGACATGGAGGCCATCCTCGACCTGCCGGTCGTCTACGCCTCCGCCCGCGCCGGCCGCGCCTCGATGGAGCAGCCGGTCGACGGCGAGCTGCCCGACGAGGAGAACCTGGACTCGCTGTTCAAGGTCCTGCTCGACCACGTCCCCGCGCCCATCGCCGACTTCGACTCGCCGCTGAGCGCGCTGGTCACCAACCTCGACGCCTCGTCGTTCCTGGGCCGCATCGGCCTGTGCCGGATCCACTCCGGCACCATGCGCAAGGGCCAGACCGTCGGCTGGTGCCGCGAGGACGGCAGCGTCGAGAAGGTCCGCCTGACCGAGCTGCTGATCACCGAGAACCTCACCCGCGTCCCTGCCGAGGAGGCCTCCGCGGGCGACCTGGTGGCCATCGCCGGCGTCCCGGACATCACCATCGGTGACACCCTCACCGACCCGGACAACCCGAAGCCGCTGCCCCGGATCACAGTCGACGACCCGGCGATCTCGATGACCATCGGCGTCAACACCTCGCCGCTGACCGGCCGCAACGGCGGCACCAAGATCACCGCCCGGCAGGTCAAGTCCCGCCTGGACTCGGAGCTGATCGGCAACGTCAGCATGAAGGTGCTGCCCACCGAGAAGCCCGACGCCTGGGAGGTCCAGGGCCGCGGTGAGCTGGCGCTGGCCATCCTGGTCGAGAACATGCGCCGCGAGGGCTTCGAGCTGACCGTCGGCAAGCCGCAGGTGGTCACCAAGACCATCGACGGCAAGCTGTGCGAGCCGTTCGAGCGGCTGACCATCGACGCCCCCGAGGAGCACCTCGGCGCCGTCACCCAGCTGCTGGCCGGCCGCAAGGGCCGCATGGAGACCATGGACGGGCACGGCACCGGCCGCATCAAGCTGATCTACGTGATCCCCTCGCGCGGGCTGATCGGGTTCCGCACCGAGTTCCTCACCGAGACCCGCGGCACCGGCATCGCCAACCACGTCTTCGAGGGCTACTTCCCGTGGGTGGGCGAGCTGCGCACCCGCCACAGCGGCTCGTTGGTCGCCGACCGCTCCGGCCCGGCCACCAACTACGCGCTGCTGCAGCTGGCCGACCGCGGCTCGTTCTTCGTGCAGCCGACCAGCGAGGTCTACGAGGGCATGGTCGTGGGCGAGAACCCGCGCGCCGAGGACCTCGACGTGAACATCACCAAGGAGAAGAAGCTCACCAACATGCGGTCCTCGACCGCAGATGAGCTGGAGAAGCTGGCCAAGCCGCGCACCCTCTCGCTGGAGGAGGCCCTGGAGTTCTGCTCCGGCGACGAGTGCGTCGAGGTCGGCCCGGACGCCATTCGCGTCCGGAAGATCATCCTGGACAGCACCACCCGAGGCCGCGAGCGCTCCCGCCAGAAGGCCCGCGACAACGGCTGATCTTCATCTGTCGCGCACGGCTGGGTCGCTCAGCGGTGCGGGCATCTGAGCGGCTTCGTGGACTCCGCGCGCCACGAAGCCGCTCAGAACCCCCGGCGGTGCCGGTTGCGTGCTTGGGGTAAAGAGAAACCACCTCCGGTGCCTGCCTGACGGTGGCCGCTGGCGCTGACGGACCCCGGGGACGATCATCGGATCGGTTGCGGAACCATGGGGGGCTCTCGCGCGTCCTGCGTTCGGATGATGTCGTTCGGACCCGAGGCGCGTGTGGCCCGGGGTGATCCTCCGGCGGCCGATGTGAGGGGAGGTTCGGCGTGACCCAGGGTCGACGCCGCGCACTGGGCGCGGTTCCCCTGCTGGTGACCGTCGTCAGCCTGGTCGCGGGCTGCACGGACGCGCCGCCACCGCAGTTGGTGGAGCCGGGTCCGACGACCAGCGCACCCAGCACGAGCACTCCCGCGCAGCCGATGCCGATCGAGGTCGTCGTCGGCGTCGATGAGCTCGAAGGCGGGTTCAACCCGCACACCCTCGCCGACCTGTCGCCGACGAGCTCCGCGCTCGCCGGGCTGATGCTGCCTTCGGTGTTCCGGCCGGGCCCGGACGGCGCGCTGCAGCTGGACACCAACCTGATGGAGTCCGCCGAGATCGTCCCGGACGCGGAGAAGTTCACCGTCCGGTACCGGATCAAGCAGCAGGCCAGCTGGTCCGACGGCGCCCCGATTGCCGCCGAGGACTTCGTCTACCTGTGGGAACAGCTCCGCTCCCAGCCCGGGGTGGCGGACCCGTCCGGCTACCGGCTGATCGACGACGTCGCCTCCAGGCAGGGCGGCAAGACCGTCGACGTCACCTTCAGCAAGCCCTTCGCGGGATGGCAGACGCTGTTCAACAACCTGCTGCCCGCGCACCTGCTGCGCGCCGCGCCGCGCGGCTGGGGAACCGTCCTCGACGACGGCTACCCGGCTTCGGGCGGCCCGTTCGCGATCCGGCAGAT
Source organism: Saccharopolyspora terrae (assembly GCF_004348435.1). Taxonomy (NCBI): domain Bacteria; kingdom Bacillati; phylum Actinomycetota; class Actinomycetes; order Pseudonocardiales; family Pseudonocardiaceae; genus Saccharopolyspora; species Saccharopolyspora terrae. The sequence goes on from NZ_SMKS01000058.1 coordinate 16,248, forward strand.
CGACCTGGACCGAGGCGAGATCATCCTGGAGCGCAACGACCGCTACTGGGGTCCGCCCGCGCAGTCCGACCGGATCGTGCTCCGCGCCGTCGACAAGGCCCGCCAGGTCGAGGCGCTGCGCAGCGGAGACAGCCACCTGGCGCTGTTCAGCGCCGACGCCGGGACCGTGCGGTCGCTGCGCGACCTGGGCGACCAGGTGCAGATGATGACCGTTCCGCGCCCGGCGACCATGGAGATGCTGCTGCGGCAGGACAGCCGCGCGCTCGCCGACGTCAAGGTCCGGCAGGCCGTGATGGCCGCGCTGGACCGCCCCGCGCTCATCGAGGCGGGAACCGGCGGCGGGCCCGGCGAGCAGTTGCAGGCCCACGCGCAGGTCCTCGCGCCGTCGGAGCGCGGCTACACGCCCACCGAACCCGCCGGTGCCTTGCCGAAGCGTCCCGACCCGGCGCAGGTCGAGCGGCTGCTCACCGAGGCCGGGTACCAGCGCACGGGCGGTTCGTGGATCCGCGACGGACGTCCGCTGAACCTGGTGATCGCCGCGCCCTTCGAGCACGAGGGCTACATCAGCATCGCCGAAGCCGCCGCCCAGCAGCTCCGCGCGCAGGGCATCCAGGCCACCGTGGTGACGCCGACCGGGGATCAGCTCTTCGGCGAGATGCTCGCCACCGATCCGCACTCCGCCGAGGCGGGCACCTCGGGCACCGTCGACATGGCGGTCGCGCCGCGCCCGGCCGGCGGCGATCCGGCCGCCACCATGGCCTCGTCCTACGGCTGCCCGGGTGTGGACCCGGACAGCGAGCAGCCGCTGCCCTACAACGCGGCCGGTTTCTGCGACGAGCTCCTGCAACCCACGATCGACGCGGCCCTGTCCGGCCGGATGTCCTTCCAGCAGGCGTCGGCGAACGTCGAATCCGTGCTGTGGCGGGACGCGATCGCCCTGCCTCTCTACCAGCAGGCGCAGGTCCTGGCGCTGAGCAACGAGGCCACCGGCGTCCAGGCCGGCAACGGTTTCGCGGGCCCGTTCTCCACGGCAGCCCAATGGCTAGGAACACCAGCAGAAAACGACGGCTACTAATACTTCGTGAACTGATCTGTGGTTTGCTGCTTGGCGGTGCGGGTGGCGGAACCTGACACGCCTTCTGGCTCCGGGATCCGCGACTTGAGTATGTCGATACGCGGCGCTGCGGCTGTCCTCCCCAGAAGACGTGTCAGAACCCACGGGGGTGCCGGTTGCTCAGGTGGGGTAAGGAGAAAGCACCTTCGGCGCTTGCCTGACGTTGGCTGGCGTTGGGGGCTTCGTTGTTGTTCTTCTGCTGCGATTAGGCTGGACCGGTGACGCTGACGGCCCCACCGCGGTTGCTGCTGGTACACGCGCATCCAGACGACGAGACCCTGTGGACCGGCGGGACGATCGCCCGCTACGCCGCTCGCGGCGTGCAGGTCTACGTGGTGACCTGCACCCTCGGCGAGGAAGGCGAGGTCATCCCGGAGAGCCTGCAGGGGCTGGTGTCGGATCAAGCCGACCAGCTCGGCGGCTACCGGGTCGGTGAGCTCCGCTCGGCCTGCGCCGCGCTGCGGGTCGCCGACCAGCGGTTCCTGGGTGGTGTCGGCCGGTGGCGCGACTCCGGGATGCTCTGGGAGCAGCCCGGCCAGGCGACCGCTCGCCCCGACGCCCATCCGCGCGCCTTCGCCATCGGCGACCGCGAACCGCAGGTCGCAGCGCTGGCGGACATCCTCGACGAGGTCAAGCCGCAGGTCGTCGTGACCTACGCCGAGGACGGCGGCTACGGGCACCCCGACCACATCCGCGCCCACGAGATCACGCGCGCGGCGGTCGAACGGGTCCCGGACGTGGACCGGTTGTTCTACGCGGTGCCCTCGCGCGATGCGCTGGCCGCGGGTCTGGCCGACCTCGCGCGTTCCGACGACCTGCCCTTCGACCTGCCCGAACCGCACGAGCTGGCCAGCGTCGCCGACGAGACGATCACCACCGTCATCGACATCGCCGAGCACCTGCCCGCCAAGATCAGCGCGCTGCGGGCGCACGGCACCCAGGTCAAGGTCTGGGTCGAGCAGTGGCGCAACGGCGACGGCGTCGCCTCCTACGCGCTGTCCAACGGCGTGGCGCACCCGGTGGTGACCGCCGAGCACTACGTCCTGGCCACCGGCCCGTCCGAGGGCTGCGAGGCGGACCTGTTCGGCGGACTCGGGGTGAGCGGCACCGAACCGGTGGGGGACCGGTGACGCGTCGGGACAGGACCCTGTTCGGCTTCCTGCTGCTCGACGCGGTCCTGCTGGCGATCCTGGAGCTCATGTACCTGCCGCTCTACATCGGCTCGGTGCAGTTCCCGATCACCGCCGCCGTGGCGGCCGTGACGACTCCGCTGCTGGTCGCCGAGGCAGGCCGGATCTCCCGGAGCCGCCGCGTCGCGGGCGCACCGCTGGTCCTGTGGTTCGCGGTGGTGCTGGTGTTCGGCGTGTTCGGACCCGGCGGTGACGTGGTGCTGCTCGGCAGCGACTGGCGCACCTTGCTGCTCATCGCCGGAGGCGCCCTGCCCAGCGCCATGATGCTCGGCATCGTCCTCGCCAAGCCCGCGCGCTGACCTCTCGGGGAGTACCGCGGAGTTTCGTGTGGGCGAACACCGCGTTCTCGCGCCCGGTCGTCGGCCCCGTTTCGGCAGAATGGGTCCCGGGAGGACCCATGGCCGAAGTGTTGACCGATGAACGCGTCGCAGCCGTGCTGCGGCCGTTCGTGCGGGCCGCGACGCCCGTGCTCGCCGCGCTGCGCGAAGCCGACCCCGTTCGGCTGCGAGGGCGGGAGATCGACGCCCTGGGCGACGGGGCGATCCACAAGCTGCTGCGGCAGCTCGACTCGATGCAGCTGCCCGGCAGCTCCACGTGGGACGCGATGAGCGTCGACGAGCGCTGCGACTGGTGGACGCTGCGCGTGGGCCGGTTCCTGGCGCTGGCGGCGGGGCTGCCGCGGTTCGGCGGCGCGATCACGTCCCGGCTGCCGATGCGCAACGCCTTGGGCATCACCGGGCAGAGCCTGGTGCTGTGCGCGATCGCCGGCGAGCACGGGGTGACCGATTCCGCCGTCAAGGTCCAGCTGATCGCCGAGGTGCTGCTGGGGCGGAAGATCAGCCGCGAGCTGGCCGCCGGGTCCGCCGAGGACGACGTGCGCACGCAGGAGCTCACCGAGGACATCGACGCCTCGAAGCGCGAGCACGGTAAAGCGACCGTGAAGGCCGTCGTGCGCACGGTGTGGCGGATGGCACGTGCGGTGTGGGAGTTCGATTCCGAACTCGACAAGAGGCCCCAGGGACGGTTGCACCACCAGCTTCTGGGGAACCTTCCGGTCGTGGGCGTTATCGGTGGTTACCTGGGAGAACATTCGGCCCTCAAGCGGATCGGCCGGAAGGGTGCGGAGTGGTTGCACCAGAACGGTTTACGCCGTTAACTCCCCCGACGTAGAGTCGTCGGGACTCCCGAGCTGTGGGACCAGTTACGCGCTCAGGGGGGTCCGAGAGATACTGTCAGCAGTCGCGCCAGGAGATTCCTGAGCGTGCGTTGGACAACGCTTCGAGCAGGAGTGCAACCGTGACCTACGTGATCGCCGAGCCCTGCGTGGACGTGCTCGACAAGGCATGCATCGAAGAGTGCCCTGTCGACTGCATCTACGAGGGCGGGCGGATGCTCTACATCCACCCCGATGAGTGCGTCGACTGCGGTGCCTGCGAGCCGGTCTGCCCGGTCGAGGCCATCTACTACGAAGACGACGTGCCGGACGAGTGGGCCGCCTACACGAAGGCGAACGTGGACTTCTTCGACGAGCTCGGCTCGCCGGGTGGCGCTGCGAAGGTGGGCAAGGTCAACAAGGACGTCGAGCCCGTCACGAGCCTGCCGCCTCAGGGCGAATGAGTTCCGCGACCGGCCCGGGCGCAGCAGCGTCCGGGCCACGGCTTCCTGACTTCCCCTGGGACTCGCTGGCACCGCACAAGGCGACCGCCAACGCCCACCCGGACGGCATCGTCGATCTGTCCGTGGGCACCCCGGTCGACCCGGTGCCGGCGAAGCTCCAGGACGCTCTCTCGGCCGTGGCGGAGGTGCCGGGCTACCCGGCCACGCACGGCACTCCGGCCCTGCGCGAAGCGGCCGTGGAGTCGCTGCGCAGGCGCTACGGCATCACCGGTCTGGAACCGGACGCGGTGCTGCCGACCATCGGTTCCAAGGAACTGGTCGCCTGGCTGCCGACGCTGCTGGGCGTGCGGCCCGGCGACGTCGTCGCCATCCCGGACCTGGCCTACCCGACCTACGAGGTCGGCGCGAAGATCGCCGGCGCCGAGGTCGTCCGGCTCGCCCCCGGTGAGCTGCCGCCCGCCGGGACGAGGCTGCTGTGGCTGAACTCGCCGTCCAACCCGACCGGACGCGTGCTCACCGCCGACGAGCTCGGCCGGATGGTGCGCGCCGCCCAGGACATGGGCGCCGTGGTGGCCTCCGACGAGTGCTACCTGGCGCTGGGCTGGGACGCCGAGCCGGTCTCGGTGCTGCACCCCTCGGTCGGTGCCGCGCGCGACGGCCTGCTGGCCGTGCACTCGCTGTCGAAGTCGTCGAACCTGGCCGGTTACCGCGCCGGGTTCGTCACCGGTGGTCCGGCGCTGGTCGCGCGGCTGCTGGAGCTGCGCAAGCACGCCGGGATGATCGTTCCGCGACCCGTCCAGGAGGCGGTCACCGCCGCGCTGGGCGACGACGAGCACGTCGCCGCCCAGCGCGAGCTCTACGCCGCCCGCCGCGCGGTGCTGCGTCCCGCGCTGGAGTCGGCCGGGTTCACCATCGAGCACTCGCAGGCCGGGCTGTACCTGTGGTCGACCCGGGGCGAGGACGCCTGGGCGACCGTGGAATGGCTCGCGCAGCGGGGAATCCTCGCCGCCCCCGGCACGTTCTACGGGCCCGACGGCTCGCGCCACGTCCGCATCGCGATGACGGCCACCGACGAGCGGATCGCCACCGCGGCGAAGCGCTTGGGCTCCTGATCCGAGCGGTTCCGGTCCCGTCCCACGAGGTTCGGGCCGGAACCGGCGGTCGGTCTCACACCTCGGCTGCTGCTCCGCTGAGGGCGCGCCAGGACTCCGGCCACCGGCCGCGTCGGTCTGCCTTGCGTACCTCCTCGCGTTCCACGAGACGTCCTGCGGCGAAGGCGATTCCGGCATCCGGGCGCGGCCCGAAGCCGTCCAGCAGCGCCCGGATCCGCTCCTCCGCAACGCAGGCGTCCTGGTGCTCGCCGAGGACGTCCTGGAAGCCCTTCGTGACCTTGATCAGCCGCTTCACCGGAGCACCGAGCAGCGGTTCGGCGAGCTCGGCGGTGTAGCGGACCTTCTTGCCGTCGATGCGCAGCGCGTGCAGCTCGGCGTCGGCGGGCTCGGCCGGAAGCCGTTCGACGGCCTTGCGGAGCTTGCCGCACTGCCGCCGCACCAGTCGGCGGAGCTGCGACGCGGCGTCCACATCGGAGCCCCGCCCGGGGAGTTCCCGCGTGGCGCGGGCCAGCAGCTCCAGCAGGTCCTGGTAGCGGTCGCTGTCCAGCGCGGTCAGCATGTCGTCCCTGGCCCGCAGGTACTCGGTGTCGAGGCCGGAGACCAGCTGCTCGGCGGCAGCCCGCTCGGTCGCGGGGAGGTCGGTGAACTCCGAGCGGAGCCGTTCCAGCAGCACGTCCAGGTCCCGGACCGGGCCGAGCGCCCTGCCCAGCCAGCCCAGCTCGGCGCGCAGCGGCTCGGACTCGCCGCGATCCAGGAACGGGCGCGCCGAGCGCAGCATCGCGCGCATCCGCCGCACCGACACCCTCATCTGGTGCAGCTCCTCGGGATCCTCCCCGACGCGCGTCCCGGCCTCGTGCGCCCGCAGCGCCCGCAACCGCGCGTCCAGCCCGGCGCGGACGTGAGCCGCGATCGACGCCTCGCGCCCCACCTCCACGGGCTCGGCGGAGAGCACGTCCTCGAGGAGCCGGGAAACAGCCATCCCCCATGCTAAAACGGACAACTCACCCGACAGCCTGCTCCGAACGGACCAAACTCAGCGGAAAGGGCCCCTCCCACCTGCGGTGGAAGGGGCCCTTCTCAGTTCAAGATCCGAGATCTCACGCGAGCGGCGGCGCCGCGAGGAGCGTCAGATCAGTCGTTGGCGTGCAGCGCTGCGTTGAGCTCGACCTTGCCGCCGGAGCGGGTGGTGACCTCGACGGCGCCGGTGGTGGAGTTGCGGCGGAACAGCAGGCCGTCGTTGCCGGAGACCTCGGAGGCCTTGGTGAGCGTGCCGTCCGGCAGCGTGATCTTGGTGCCGGCCGTGACGTACAGGCCCGCCTCGACGACGCAGTCGTCGCCCAGCGAGATGCCGATGCCGCCGTTGGCGCCGATCAGGCAGCGCTCACCGATGGAGATGACCTCCTTGCCGCCGCCGGACAGCGTGCCCATGATCGACGCGCCGCCGCCGACGTCCGAGCCGTCGCCGACCACGACACCGGCCGAGATGCGGCCCTCCACCATGGACGCGCCCAGCGTCCCGGCGTTGAAGTTCACGAAGCCCTCGTGCATCACGGTCGTGCCGCTGGCCAGGTGGGCACCCAGCCGGACCCGGTCCGCGTCGCCGATGCGCACGCCGGAGGGCACCACGTAGTCGACCATGCGCGGGAACTTGTCGATGCTGTAGACGGTCACCGGCCCGCGCGCCCGCAGCCGCAGCCGGGTCGCCTCGAAGCCCTCCACCGGGCACGGCCCGTGGTTGGTCCACACGACGTTGGCCAGCAGGCCGAACTGACCGTCGAGGCTCACCCCGTGCGGGCGCACCAGGCGGTGCGACAGCAGGTGCAGTCGCAGGTAGACGTCGTGCGCGTCGGCCGGGGCGTCGGCCAGCTTCGCGATGTCGACGCGGACCGCGATGACCTCGACGCCGCGGGCGTCATCCCGCCCGAGCAGGGCGACACCGGCCTCGCCGAGGGATTCGGCGGCCTGCTCCGCGGTCAGCTTGGTCGTGCCGGACTGGCCCGACTCGCTCAGCTTGACGGTGGGGAACCAGGTGTCGAGAACCGTGCCGTCGTCGGTCACGGTCGCCAGGCCCACGCCGTGGGCACCCGTGGTCTGCGGGTCGGGGATGTTCGCGCTCATGCCCAAAACGGTAATCGGCAACGCGGCGCTCGGCCCGCACGGGGTGGGGCGTTCAGCTCTTCAGCGCACCCGGGAGGTGACATCCGGTGGTGACCGTCAGGATCGTGCCGCGCGAGGTGCCGAAGGTGTAGACCCCGCCGTAGGAGTCGTTGCCGGTGATCTCGTGGTCGCCCGTGCGGTTGACGATGATCTCCGGTTCGCCGAAGCCGTACTCCGCGGTGATCGACCGGACGATGGACACCGCGCTCGGCCAGTCCACGTCGGCGACCGGCTGCGCGGCCCGCCAGGACTGCAACACCCGGCTCTCGGCGTCGGCACCGGAGAACTCCGAGCACTCCACCTTCGTCTCAGGAGCTGACACCGCCCAGCGCAGCGGCCCGACCAGGCGATCGAGCAGGTCTCTCAGGCGCTGCTGCATCTGCTCGTACTGCGCGCTGATCTGCTCGATGCTCGGACGCTGCTGAAGCGCACTTCGCGGGTCCAGCACGGGTACCCCCGTCACGGTCGGACGTAGATCCGGACGTAGAGAAATGATGCCGGATAGCCGATCTTGACCGGACCCGGCACCCCCTCTGAGTTCCCTGTGAGCCTCGACACTCAACCGAACAGGTTCAGCACGACGCCCATCAGCACCAGCGCGACCAGCGGACCGGCCACGAGCCCCGCCAGCCCGACGACCACCGCGGTGCCCGTCGAACCCGGCCGCCGGACCCGGAACCAGAGGAACACCGGCCCGGCAAGCAGCACGAGCACGGACACCGCCGTGGCGGCCCCGGCGGGCGTGCAGCCGCCGTGTCCGCCCGGGTGGCAGGGCACGGCCGCGCTCCAGATGCCGATGAACGCGGTGAAGGCCGCGATCGGCAGCGCCGCGAGCGTGGCCAGCACGGCGAAGACCACCGCCGCCGTGCGGCCGCTGGTGTCGGGTGCGCTCACGACCTCACCCCTTCGCCGACTGCAGCAGGTGACACCCGGTCCGCACGCTCAGGACGGTGTTGGCGGCCGCGCCGAGCTGCAACCGGGCGCCGTAGGGGTTGTGCAGCTCGATCTTGTGGTCGCCCGGTCGGTCGGTGACCACGTGCAGCTCGGTGAACCCGCGCGACGCCCCCACCTCGGTGGCGATCTGCAGAGCACGCGGCCACTGCTCGTCCGGGATGCCGCCCTTCTGCATCCACGTGGCCAGGGTGCGCTGCTCGGCACCTCGCACGTCGGCGAAGTCCGGGCACGCCGACTCACCGGTGTTGCCCTCGTCGGTGAACTCCGGCAGCCCGATCTCGGCGACCAGCCGTTCCCGCAGCTCCTGCTGCATCCGGTCGTAGTCGGCCGCGACCTCCTCCATGCTGGGGCGCTGCCGCAGTGCGTTGAGCTGGTCTTCCATGCTTTCCCCATCCCCTCCGCCGGCCGCGCACCCGGAGAGGAGAGCGGCGCTGAGGATCAGTGTGGCGAATCGCCTCATGAGAACAGGTCCTTGATGTCCGAAACCCGGTCGCTGCCCCAGTCCTGGACCGCCGAAGCGCCTTCCTGGACCTGGTGCGGGACGTACGACAGCCCGTCGCCCACCCCGTTGGTCTTGCCCTCCACCGCGTTCTCCGGCACGCCGCCGACGACCGAGGCGATGTTGTGCTGGCTGGTGGTGTCCGGGTCGAGGTAGTCGCTGTGCCCGGTGACCTGACCGCCCTCGTCGGACTTCTCGGTCGACAGATCGGTGAACCCGTCCATGTGCGACGGGTCCCCGCCGAATCGGGCGAAGTCGGCCACCGGGTCGTCCTTGGCCTCCAGCCGGTAGGTGTGGCCCTCCGGGACGTTCAGGTCCTCGATGTCGTTGGTGCCGACGCCGGGGGAGCCGTAGATGATCGCGTCGTCCACGCCGTGCCCGCCGCCCTGCAGCGCGTAGCCGGTGGTGGTGGAGCCGTAGGAGTGGCCGATCGCGGTCAGGTGCGGATCGGTCTCACGAGAGCTGTTGATGCCCTTGTAGAACTCGTTGAGCTTCGCCCCGCCGTCCTCGGCCGACTTCGAGTTGGCGACGGAATCGCCCAGCAGATCGGTGTTCTCGGACTCCTGAGGGGCCTCGTAGCCGAGCCAGAACACACCGGCGACCTCGCCGTCCTTGCCGGACCGCATCATCTCCCGCTGGGATTCGGCGACCAGCTCCTGGGTTTCGGCGTCGGCGCCCTTCAGGCTGCCCTCGACGGTGGTCGTGTACCCGGGGGTGAACACCGAGACGTGGTCGGCGGTGTCCACGTCGCCCACGGCCACGGCGGTCTTCAGCCGCTCGCCTCCGGCGTCGAGGACCAACAGCTGCCGGTTGTCGCGGGCGATGGTGTCCTCGACGGCGTCCAGGCCCTTGAGCTTCGCGTCGATCTGGTCGGCCTTCTCCTGCTCGTCCTCGCTGATCCCGCCCTGCGCCAAGCGGTTCCGCTCGTTGCGCAGCTGCGTCCGGGTGTCGTCGAGGTTCGCGCGGTTCGCCGCGTCGCGCACGACCGCCGGGATGCCGTCCCGGTTGCCCAGCCACGCGGGCGGGTTCTCCCGCAGCGCCGAGCGCTGCTCGTCGGACAGCGACTTCCACCACTCGGCGTTGGCCTGAGCGGTGTTGTGCGGCGGTTTTCCGGCCGAGGCGGCGAGAGCCTTCAGCTCGTCCGTCTCGGCCGCGTCTGCCAGGGATGTGCCCTTGCCGGGTTTGATCTGGTCCTCGTCCGCGGCGGTGAGTGCCTTGGCGAGTTCGGCGTCGATGGCGTCGGCCTGGTCGAGGATCTTCTCGATCTCGGCGACCAGGTCGTCGCGGACGCGGGTGCGTTCGGCCTTGACCTGCTCCAGCTGGTCGGCCGGAACGTTCTGGGGCGGGGCGACGTCGCGGACGCCGCCCTCCTCGGTGATCTGGAAGCCGTGGGCCTGGGCCTCGTGGTCGGTGGCGTCGACGCGGCGCTTGAGCGCGGTGACGTCGTCGGCGGCGGTGGCGACCGCCGCCCGGACCGTGGCGACCTCGGCGACCAGCGAGCGCATGTCCTCCAGCAGCCGCCGGTGCTGCTCGGCGGAGCGCTGGGCGGCCTCGCCGGTCCAGCCGTCGGGGTTGCGGGCGCCGTCGAGCTCGTCCTGCAGGTTGATCAGGTCGTCCCGGCGCTTGCCGAGGTCGCTGTGCACCGCGTCGAGGCGGTCGGCGTTCCAGCGCCGCACGTCGGCGTAGCTGACCATCCCGCTCACCGCCCGGCCGCGTCGATGGCGCGGGCGTTGTCGGAATCGCTGCGCTCGTAGGTCTTCGCGGCCGCCGCCAGCGATTCGCCGTGCGCCGTCGCCTCGTCGCTCCACGTCGTGAGCGCGCGCTGCCAGCTCTGGGCGACCCGGGTGGCCGAGCCCTCGCTCTTCCCGCCGGGGAGAGCTTCGGCGATGTCGGCCGCCGGTTCGCCGAGCTCGATCCGCGCCGCCTGCTCTCCGGCGAGGTCCGCGCTGCGCCCCGCCTGGTGCAGCGCTTCCGGTTCCGCCCTCAACCCCATGTCAGCCTCCGCGAGCCCACCAGTTCGATGCGGGAGCCTAGCCCGCTGATCATCGGTTCGATGGGGGTTCCGGCGATCCGGTTCCCGCCGATGCGGCTCGCGCAGGTCAGCGGGGTAGCCTGCCGGTCGTGACCGCTTCGTTGGACCTCACGTCGGACCCCGTCGAGCTGACCGCCGCGCTGGTGGACATCCCCAGCGTGTCCGGGTCGGAGAAGAACATCGCGGACGCGGTGGAGGAGGCGCTGCGCGCGCAGGCCCCGCACCTGGAGGTGGTCCGCAACGGCGACGCCGTGCTGGCGCGCACCCACCTCGGCCGCGACACCCGCGTCGTGCTGGCGGGGCACCTCGACACCGTGCCGATCAACGACAACCTGCCTTCCCGGCGCACCGGATCCGGTGACGACGAGCTGCTGCACGGTTGCGGCACCACCGACATGAAGAGCGGCGACGCCGTGATGCTGCACCTGGCGGCGACGCTCACCGAACCGCGTCACGACCTGACCTTCGTGTTCTACGACTGCGAGGAGATCGAGGCCGAGCGCAACGGCCTCGGCCGCATCGAGCGCGAGCTGCCGGAATGGCTCGACGGCGATCTGGCGGTGGTGTGCGAGCCGTCCAACGCGGCGATCGAGGCGGGCTGCCAGGGCACCATCCGCGTCGAGGTCCGCACCACCGGCACCCGCGCGCACACCGCCCGCGCCTGGATGGGGGAGAACGCCATCCACGCGGCGCAGCCGATCCTGCAGCGGCTGGTGGACCACGCGCCGCGCAACCCGGTGATCGACGGGCTCCAGTACCGCGAGGGGCTGCAGGCAGTGAAGATCACCGGCGGTATCGCGGGCAACGTCGTCCCGGACTCCTGCGTGGTCACCGTCAACCACCGCTTCGCCCCCGACAAGTCCGCCGAGCAGGCCGAGGCCGAGCTGCGGGAGCTGTTCTCCGGCTACGAGGTCGTGGTCACCGACCTGTCAGCGGGCGCCCTCCCGGGTCTCACGTCGCCGGCCGCCGCGCAGCTGGTCGAGGCGTCGAAGTCCGAGCCGGTCGCCAAGCTCGGCTGGACCGACGTCGCCCGCTTCGCCGCCCGAGGCCTCCCCGCGGTCAACTTCGGCCCGGGCAACCCCACCCTCGCCCACACCCAGCAAGAACACGTCCGCGCAGCCGAGATCCACCACTGCGCCAACACCCTCCACCGCTTCCTCTCCTAACCCCGATCCCCCACCTGGCCACAACCGGATCACGGCCGTGTTCGGGTCCCGGATTACGGCGGTGTTCCGTTCCCGGGCACGGTGTTGGTCCGGTTGGTGGCGGATTACGGCCGTGATCAGGCCTCCGAATACGGCCGTAATCCGGGTTGGTCCCCGATTACGCCGGTAATCGGGGACCCGATTACCGGCGTAATCGGGTCACCCCCGCTGGGGTTGAGGGGTCAGGCTGTGCCCAGGACCCCGGTGTCGGCTGGTTCTTCCGTGGCGCGTTGCTTGGGGAGGGCCGGCGCGGGGGTGGGTTCTTCCGCGAGTTCGGCGGCCCGGCGTTCGGCTTCGGTGAGTTCTGGGGCTTCGGTGAGCTCCGAGGTCTCCGGTTCTTCTGGTTCTTCCGCGGGAGTGTGGGGTTTTTCGGCGGCTGGTTGGTGGATGCGGTCGACGAACTGCAGGAGTTCCACCGGGAACGGGAGGACCAGGGTCGAGTTCTTCTCAGCCGCGACCTCGACGACCGTCTCCAGGAGCCGCAGCTGCAGCGCGGCCGGGGTGTCGGCCATGACGTGCGCGGCGTCGGAGAGCTTGCGGGAGGCCTGGTACTCGCCGTCCGCGGAGATCACCCGCGAGCGGCGCTCGCGCTCGGCTTCGGCCTGGCGGGCGATGGAGCGCTTCATCGACTCCGGCAGCGAGACGTCCTTGATCTCCACCCGGTCGATGTGCACGCCCCAGCCCAGCGCCGGGCTGTCGATCATCAGCTCCAGGCCCTGGTTGAGCCGTTCGCGGTTGGACAGCAGGTCGTCGAGGTCGCTCTTGCCGATGATCGACCGCAGCGAGGTCTGCGCGACCTGGCCCACGGCGAACAGGTAGTCCTCGACGTTGACCACGGCGCGCGCGGCGTCCTCGACCCGGAAGTAGACCACCGCGTCCACCCGGACCGTGACGTTGTCGCGCGTGATGCCCTCCTGCGCGGGCACGGGCATCGTGACGATCTGCAGGTTGACCTTCTGCAGCCGGTCCACCGCGGGAATGATCATGGTGATCCCAGGTCCGCGGGTGCGTTCCTGCAGCCGACCGAAGCGGAACACCACGCCCCGCTCGTACTGCTTGACGACCTTGGCGCTCGCGGCGACGCAGACGACACCGACCACGAGGATTGCGATGAGCAGTTCGATGAGCATGACCGGCTCCCGGGCTCGCGGAGGAACGGCCCGACGGCGCCCGAACGCCTGCGTAGATCGCGGAGCAGATCTGCGTGTCGCGCCCGGCTCGCGTCGCCGGCGCCGCTAGATCTTTTCTTTCGATCGTACGCCGCGAGACCGCCCTGTGAATCCCCCGTGAACAGGCATTTCACCCGGGCTGCGCAGCGGCGGGGCGGTTCGGAGAACGATCGGCGCGTGCGTAGGCTCGACGCCATGACAGTCGATGGCCAGTGGGGTGAACCCAACGGTGTGGAACGTCCGCACGAGAAGCAACGCGGCCCCGTGGTGCTGCGCCGCTCGCGGCTGAGCGAGCCGACCACCACCGACCAGCGCCTGCTGGACTCCAGAGGTCCCTCCGACTGGGTGCACACCGACCCGTGGCGGGTGCTGCGCATCCAGGCCGAGTTCGTCGAGGGCTTCGGCGCGCTCGCCGAGGTGCCGCGCGCGGTCACCGTCTTCGGTTCCGCCCGCACCCCGAGGGAACACCCCGAGTACGCCGCCGGCGTGGAGCTGGGCCGGGCGCTCGCGGGCATCGGCTGCGCGGCCATCACCGGCGGCGGTCCCGGCACGATGGAGGCCGTCAACCGCGGCGCCTCGGAGGCCGGTGGCCTGTCGATCGGGCTGGGCATCGAGCTGCCCTTCGAGCAGGGCCTGAACCCGTGGGTCGACCTGGGCGTCAACTTCCGGTACTTCTTCGTCCGCAAGACGATGTTCATGAAGTACGCGCAGGCGTTCATCTGCCTGCCAGGCGGCTTCGGCACCATGGACGAGCTGTTCGAGGCGCTGACCCTGGTGCAGACCAAGAAGGTCACCAAGTTCCCGGTGGTGCTGTTCGGCAGCGACTACTGGCAGGGCCTGTACGACTGGATCCGGGACCGGATGCTCGAAGGCGGCAAGATCGGCGAGAAGGACATGTCGTTGCTGCACGTCACCGACGACATCGACGACGCGGTGTCGATCGTGCAGGAGGCGTACGGGGCGTGGGAGGCGGCGCATTGAGCACGGACGTTTCGGTCTGCGTCTACTGCGCGTCCGGGCCGGTGCCGCAGCACTACCTGGACCTGGCCGCCGAAGTGGGGCAGAAGATCGCCAAGCGCGGCTGGACCCTGGTCTCCGGTGGCGGCAAGGTCTCGATGATGGGTGAGATCGCCCGCGCCGTCCGCGCCGACGGCGGTCGCACCATCGGCGTCATCCCGCGCGCGCTGGTCGACCGCGAGGTCGGCGACACCGACTCCGACGAGCTGCTGGTCGTGGACACGATGCGCGAGCGCAAGGGCCTGATGGACGCCCACGCGAACGCGTTCCTGACGCTGCCCGGCGGCATCGGGACCTGCGAGGAGCTGTTCGAGATCTGGACCGCCCGCTACCTGGGCATGCACAGCAAGCCGGTGGTGCTGCTGGACCCCGACGGGCACTTCCAGGGCCTGCTGGACTGGCTCCACGGCATGGTGCGCACGGGTTTCGCCTCGCAGAGCTCGCTGGACGTGCTGACCGTGACCGCCGACGTCGACGAGGCGCTGGACGCCCTGGTCGCCTGAGCCGGATCAGGGCGCCCCGACCGCCGTGCGGATCAGGTGGGTGAGCGCCGGCAGCGGGATGTCCGGGCGGACTTCGCCGAGCACCGGCGCGAGCCGGATCCAGAACGACTGGACGCGGGGAGCGCTGGGCCGCTCGGTGGCCAGCTCGTCGACGAGCTCGGCGAGCCGCCACTTCGCCTCGTCGAGATCCAGGCTCGGTTCGGGGTGCTGGTCCAGGACCTCGACGAGCGAGTTCAGGTAGACGCGGATCTGGTCCAGGGCGGACATCTGGGCCGCGTGCTCGGAGTCGTCCCCGCGGTGCGGGGCGCTCCGGGCGAGCAGGCCGGCGCCGTTGGTCGTTTCGGCTTCGCGGTCGGCCACGGGTATCGGCTCCTGATGGGATCGGCCGGGGAGAGCAGGTCTCCGTTTCTCGATCTCCGAGTGTGCTCGGTTCAGCCGATCGGGAGCCTCCGTTCGGGTTCACGCCACCCGAACGGCCGACTCACGTTGTTGTGATTCACATCATGCGGGTCCTGATCGCGAAAGGACCTTGGTCCTCTTGTGTGGAGGCGGTGACAGTGCAGGGAAATATCCGTAGAGTCACTACCTGTGAAGGCTGATGCGCTCCGCGGCCACTTGGACGCCCTGCTCCTGGCCACCCTCGACGGCAAGGCGTTGCACGGTTACGCGATCATCGAGGCTTTGCAGGATCGCAGCGGTGGCGCCCTCGACCTGCCCACCGGCACGGTCTACCCGGCGCTGCGCAGACTCGAGCGAGCCGGATTCGTGCAGAGCTCCTGGAGCACCGTCGGCGGACGCCAGCGGCGCACGTACCGGCTCACCCAGGCGGGATCCCAGACCCTCCAGGCCGAACGCCGCGCCTGGCGGGAGTTCACCCACGCCATCGAAGGCGTCCTGACCGCCCCGGCCAAGACCTGACGACCGCCTGAGCGTCGGAGCCGACCGCCCCGCTCGCGCTCGGCTTCCGGCTCTCCGACGGACGGTCGGTGGGCCGTGCCACGATTGGTTCGTGGCTAGTGCGCTCATTTACCTGTTCGTGGTGCTGGCGGTCGCGGCCGTGGTGTACCTGCTGGCTTCGCTGGTCTTCGGGCGCGGCGAGCAGCTCGCGCCGTTGCCGCCCGGATCCACGCCCACCCGGCTGCCCTCCGCCGACGTCGAGGGCTCCGACGTGCGCGCGGTCCGGTTCCAGCAGGTCCTGCGGGGCTACAAGGTCACCGAGGTCGACTGGGTCCTGGACCGGCTGGCCGGAGAGCTCGACGAGCTGCACGGCCGGATCGCGGTCCTGGAGCGCCAGCTCGACGCCGCCGGGCAGGAGCTGGACAAGGCCCGCAGCGCGGTGACCGAGAGCGGTGCCGAGGATGAGTGAGGGCGCGGCGGTCATCGGCGAGGACGGCCGCGCGCGGTGCCCGTGGGGCGCCGGGCAGCCGGACTACATCGCCTACCACGACCAGGAGTGGGGCTTCCCGCTGCGCGGTGAACCGGAGCTCTACGAGCGGATCACCCTGGAGTCGTTCCAGTCCGGCCTGTCGTGGCTGACGATCCTGCGCAAGCGGCCCGCGTTCCGGGAGGCGTTCGCGGGCTTCGACCCGGCGGCCGTCGCCCGGTTCGGCGAGGACGACCGGCAGCGACTGCTCGGCGACGCCTCCATCGTCCGGAACCGGGCCAAGATCGACGCCGCCATCACCAACGCCCGCGCCGTCCTGGAGCTCGACCAGCCGCTGGACGACCTCCTGTGGTCGTTCGCCCCGCCGCCGCGCCCGGACTCCGAACGCCCGGTCAAGCTCGGCGACGTCCCCGCCATCACCGACGAGTCCAAGGCGATGGCCAAGGAGCTCAAGCGCCGCGGCTTCGTCTTCGTCGGCCCCACCACCTGCTACGCCCTCATGCAGGCCACCGGCATGGTCGACGACCACCTCAGGGACTGCTGGCGAACCTGACCCCCGGCGGTGACCCGATTTCAGTGGAAACCAGGTCCCGGACTTCAGCGGAAATCGGGTCACCACCGGTGGGTCGGCTGGTCAGCGACCGGTGAAGTTCGGGGTCCGCTTCTCGACGAAGGCGGCGACCGCTTCCTTGTGGTCGGCGGTGAGGCCGGCTTCGTTCTGGGCGCCCGCCTCGACGGCCAACGCCTCGTCGAGGGCCTCGGCGGAGGCGGCCTGGACGGCCTCCTTGATGCGCGCGTAGGCGAAGGTCGGGCCCGCCGCCATCCGGGTCGCCAGCTCCATCGCGACGGTCAGCGCGTCATCGACGACCTGGTTGACCATGCCGATGCGCAGCGCCTCGTCGGCGGGCACCGGCTGCGCCAGCAGCAGCATCTCCATCGCCCGGCCGTAGCCGATCAGCCGGGGAAGCGTCCAGGACGCGCCGGAGTCGGTCGACAGGCCGACGTTGGCGAAGGCCATCAGGAACTTCGAGCCGGTCGCGGCGATCCGCAGGTCGCTGGCGTAGGCCAGCGACGCGCCCGCGCCCGCGGCGGTGCCGTTCACGGCGGCGATCACGGGCTTGGGCATGGTCGCCAGCGCCTTGGTGATCGGGTTGTAGTGCTCCTCGACGGTCTTCAGCGGGCTCGGGTCGCCGGTGGACAGGAGCTCGATGTGCTCCTTGAGGTCCTGGCCCGCGCAGAACGCCTTGCCCGAGCCGGTGATCACCAGGGCTCGGACCGAGTCGTCCGCCGCGGCCTCGCGCAGGGCCGTCAGCAGCGCCTGCTTGAGCTCGATGTTGAGCGAGTTGAACGACTCAGGGCGGTTCAACGTGAGCAGCCGCACACCCGCGGTGTCCTCGGTCAGCAGTACGTCGGTCACTCCAAGCTCCTTGCCTTGACGTCCGTTGTGGCGGGTCGCGCGAGCACTTCCACTGTGGACCGCGCGGCCGGCGCGCCGTCCCGGGTGGACGGTGTCCCCGCTGGTCGACGGGATGGCCGCCGCGAGATCGGTGACACGCCGGAGCGAAACGACTCCTCACGGTGATCGCGGAAGCCTCCCGCGATGTGCCGAACGGCGTCGAAACACCCCACACGAACGGTGAGTCTGCCAGCCGTCGGCGATATTCGACCAGCGCACGGGCGACACGAGTTGATCGGTTCGGTTTCGTCCATGCCTCGGGATAGGGGAGAATGGGCGTGGACCCGAACTGGTTGTGGCGACCAGCGGGGGAAGATTTCACGGAGGGAGCACGCTATGGCGGCCATGAAGCCCCGGACCGGTGACGGTCCCCTCGAGGTGACTAAGGAGGGACGCGGCATCGTGATGCGCGTTCCGCTTGAGGGTGGTGGGCGGCTCGTCGTCGAGATGTCGGTCGAGGAGGCCAAGAACCTGGGCGACGCCCTGGAGTCGGCTACCGGCTGAGGCCGCCAGGCGGCCCGGGACGCGCTGCCGGCCGGTCCCCGGTCACGGCGCCTCCCGAGCCGAGGCGACAACTCATGATCACGTCGACGAGTGGCGAGAACGCTTCGCCGCTGTCGGGCCCCGGTGCCGAAGGCGGCGCCGGGGCCCTCGTCGGCACCAGTTCGAGTTCGCACGGCCCGGCCCGTGCAGGAAGGTCTTCTCGTGCCCGGTTCCTCCGTGTTCCGTTCCGCCCAGCCCGCCCGCGGGGTGGAGCCCGAGCTGCCCGTGATCCCGACCGCTCTGGTCGAAGTGGACGTGGTGCAGCGGTGGCGGGACGGAGTTCCAGGCGCGACGGCGGTCTTCGACGGCGAGGCCGGCCCGGACCTGGCCGCTGCGGCCGAACCGTTCTCTGTGGACGCCGAGGTGCTCACCGCGATCGGCGCGTCGGCGTCGGCCGGTGACGCGAAGGCGTTCCCGCTGCGCTCCGGCGGCACCGGCTGGGTCGTCGGCGTGGGTTCCGGCGAGCCGGTGAAGTGGCGCACCGCTGGTGCGGCGCTGGCCCGCTCGGTGCGCGACCGCCTCTCCAACGCCGTCGACGCCGAGTCCGAACCCGGCGATCTCGGCGAGGCGTCCGACGCCGACTACCTGCAGGTCCAGCTGCCCGACGACGCCGGTGACGAGCTGGTCGGCGAACTGACCCTCGGCCTGGCGCTGGGCGGTTACCGGTTCAAGGTGACCGCTGATGCCGCGCCGCCGCGCCTGCGCAAGGTCCTGCTGGTCGCGCCGGAGGGCGCCGACGTCGTCGCGCTGCGCGAAGCGGTGCGCCGCTCGCGCGAACTGGCGGCGGCCACCGCGCTGGCCCGCGACCTGGCCAACGCACCTTCCAACGTCAAGGACCCCGCCTGGTTCACCGGGCTGGCCGCTGAGCTCGCCGGTCCGGTCCCGAACCTGACCGCGACCGTGCGGGACGAGAAGTGGCTGGCCGACAACGGTTTCGGCGGCGTCCTCGCCGTCGGTGGCGGTTCGTCGCGCCCGCCGCGACTGCTCCAGCTCGACTACCGGCCGCAGGACGCGACCCGACCGCACCTGGTGCTGGTCGGCAAGGGCATCACCTTCGACACCGGCGGCATCTCGCTCAAGCCCGCCGAGGGCATGCACCTGATGCGCACCGACATGTCGGGTGGCGCGGCGGTCATCGGCGCGCTGCTGGCGATCGCCCGGCTCGGCCTGCCGGTGAAGGTGACCGGCCTGGTGCCCTCCGCCGAGAACCACGTCTCCGGAACCGCGTACCGGCCCGGCGACGTCGTGCGGCACTACGGCGGCAAGACCACCGAGGTCGGCAACACCGACGCCGAGGGGCGGATGGTGCTGGCCGATGCCATGGCCTACGCCGTCGACAAGCTCCAGCCCGATCTGCTGGTGGACGTCGCGACGCTGACCGGGGCGATGAAGGTCGCGCTCGGGCTGCGCACCGGTGGCCTGCTGGCC
Source organism: Saccharopolyspora terrae (assembly GCF_004348435.1). Classification (NCBI taxonomy): domain Bacteria; kingdom Bacillati; phylum Actinomycetota; class Actinomycetes; order Pseudonocardiales; family Pseudonocardiaceae; genus Saccharopolyspora; species Saccharopolyspora terrae. Next base: position 35,628 of record NZ_SMKS01000058.1, read on the forward strand.
ACCGACGACGAGCTGGCCGAGCGGATCACCGAGGCCGGCGCCCGGGTCGGCGAGACCTGGTGGCGGATGCCGCTGCTGGAGGACCACGCCGACGCCGTCGAGGGCTCGCTCTCCGACGTCAAGCAGACCCCTGCCGGTCCCGGTGGCATCACCGCCGCGCTGTTCCTGCGCGAGTTCACCAGCGGTACCCGCTGGGCGCACCTGGACATCGCGGGTCCCGCGCGGGCCGACAAGGACTACTCCGAGGTGACCGTCGGAGGTACGGGCTTCGCCGCCCGCACCCTCGCCGAGCTGGCCGCTTCGCTGGCCTGAGTCGCTCGCCACCGGTGATGACCGGCACGCTCGCGCGCGTCGGTGATCGGTCGGTGTTTAACGTCTAAACCATGGTGTCGGCTGGACGTTTGCGGAGGATCCGGTTCGCGCTGCTGCTCGGCGCGCTGGCCCTGTTCGCCCTGCTCTACGCGCCGCAGCCGGTGCTGCCGCAGCTGGCGGACGAGTACGGCCTGAGCCCGGGCGCGGCCGCGCTGCTGGTGTCGGCCGCGACGCTCGGTCTGGCGGTCTCGGCGATCCCGCTGGGCACGCTGTCGGAGGCGATCGGCCGCCGCCGCACCATGATCACGACGCTGGTCATCGCCGAAGCCCTCGGGCTCGTGCTGCCGTGGGTGCACTCGTTCCCGCTGATGGTCGGGCTCCGGCTGGTGCAGGGCGCGGCCATCGCCGGGCTCGCCGCCGTCGCGACCGCCTACCTGGCGGACGAGACCGGCGGCGTGCGGCTCGGCACCACCGTCGGCCTCTACGTCGCCGGGACCACCATCGGCGGCATGACCGGCCGGCTGCTCGGCGGCATCGTCGGCGACTTCTGGGGCTGGTCCGGCGGCGTGCTGGCGGTAGCCCTGCTCGCCGCCGCCTGCACCGTCGCGTTCGTCGTCCTGCTGCCGGCCGAACGGCACCACCAGCGACAACCGCTGCGGTGGAAACCGCTGCTCGGCGGCCTGAGCGCGGCGCTGCGCGACCCGGGTCTGTACCCGCCGTACCTGGTCGCGGCGCTGGGCATGGGCAGCTTCGTGACGGTCTACAACGTGCTCGGCTTCCGCATCACGGCACCGCCGCTGCTGCTGCCCCCGGCGCTGGCCGCGCTGGCGTTCCTCGCCTACGCGGCGGGGACCGTCACCTCGGCGCTGGCCGGGCGCGCGGCCGACCGCTGGGGGCGCGTGCGGGTGCTGCTGAGCAGTCTCGCGGTCACCGTCGCCGGGCTCCTGCTGATGCTGCCGGACTCGGTGCCGGTGATCCTGGTGGGACTCGTGATCTTCACCGGAGGCTTCTTCGGCGCGCACTCGGTCGCGAACGGCTGGGTCGGGACCAGGGCCTCCAAGCAGGCCCGAGGCCAGGCGTCCGCCCTCTACCAGCTCGCCTACTACGGCGGCAGCAGCATCGGCGGAGTCCTCGGCGGCATCGCCTACGGCGCCTGGGGCTGGTCCGGCATGACCCTCCTGCTCACGGCCTGGCTAGCCCTGGCAGCCGCCGCAGTCCTGTTCTCCCGCCCCAGCACCGCCCCACGCGGTTGACCCGATTTCAGTGGAAATCAGACCACCGATTTCCGCTGAAATCCGGACCTGGACTTCCACTGAAATCCCGGACCCCGCCCCAGGACCCCGATTTCCACTGAAACCAGGGTCCGGACTTCCACTGAAATCGGGAGCCGGATTTCCACTGAAATCGGGTTCAGTGGGACGGGTGTGCCCTGTGGGGAAGGGGAGGAGGGAGGGAAACGCCTGGTCAGGTGGCGTCTGTGTCGTACGGGGGGCGTTCGCCCGGGGAGAGGGGGCGTTCGGC
>NZ_SMKS01000059.1:0-36985 GCF_004348435.1 Saccharopolyspora terrae
ACCCGGGGGCACTTCTGGGCGGGGTGATTCGTTGGTGCGGGTGTGAAGCCGAACCGGGAAACACGTGGGAGTTGGTCATGAGCGCCGTCGGGACTTTGCTGGGGTACGCCTTGACGGCGTTCCTGTTGGTGCTGGTCGCGCGGCTGGTGCTGGATTGGGCGCGGGCGGCTGCTGAGGGGCCGCACTGGGTGAGGCGGGCTCGGGCGCTGACTCATACCGCCACCGAGCCGGTGATCGCGCCGGTGCGGCGGGTGCTGCGGCCGGTGCGGGCCGGCGAGATCTCGATCGACCTCGCGTTCACCGCCGTGTTCGTCGTCGTGCTGATCCTGCGTTCCGTCGCCTTCAACCTGTAGCCGCGGCGTCCTGGGAGACCTGGGGCCGCTTCGCCGGTGATCCGGACCGGCGGCTTCCGCCTGCCGTAACGGTGTGAGCAAGTTTCCTCGCCTCATCCGTTCGAGCGCCTAGCCTCCCGACGGGTGCCGGGCCGCGTTCGCGGTGCGCCACTCGTCGGTCGAGGTCGTCCCGGTGCGGGAAGGGTGGTCTCAGGATGCCAGTGCGCAGGTCGAGAAGGCTCGCTGCGGTGGGCGCAGCTGCGATCGCGGGAGTGATGGTGCCGGCGGTGCCGCCGGCGCAGGCGTCGGGTGTGCCGTACCCGGACGCGGAGTGGAGCGAGGCGTGGATTTCCTCCCCGTCGAGCGCGGGCGAGGCGACGCTGCACGCGGACGTCCTGCGGCCCAAGGGCTACGAGCCCACCGACAAGACACCGGTGATCGTCTCGATCGGGCCGTACTTCAACCACTCCGGTCAGACCGGACCGGCCGGTGCCGTGGAAGGCACGCCGTACGACCCGATCGGGCCCAACGACGGTGCTTCGGAGCGGTTCCAGGACTTCGTCGAGGGTTCCGGGCTGCTGGAGAAGGGCTACACGTTCGTCATGGTGGACCTGCGCGGTTTCGGCGGTTCCACCGGCTGCCTGGACTGGTCGGGGCCGGGGGAGAAGGCGGACGTGGTCAACGCCGTGCAGTGGGCGGCGAGCCAGCCGTGGTCGACGGGTCGGGTCGGCATGTACGGCAAGTCCTACGACGGGTTGACCGGGTTGATCGGGGTCAACGAACGGCCTCCGGGACTGGCCGCGGTGGTCAGCCAGGAACCTGTGTACGACGTCTACCGGTACCTCTACGGCGACGGGATGCGACGGCTGAACTCGGTCGCCACGCCCGCCCTCTACGACGGCATCGCCGCCACACCGGGGCCGATCACCGATGCTCCTCAGTACAACCTCCAGAGCCTCAACGACCCGGTCTGCCTCGCCCAGAACTTGGCGCAGCAGGCGGGGAACGACCGGCACGACTCGGCGTTCTGGCAGGAGCGCAACCTGATCCCCGGTGCCGTGGGCTCGAACGTGCCGCTGTTCCTCACCCAGGGCCTGACCGAGAACAACACGGTCGCCGACGGGATGCAGGAGTACCTGGACAACCACTCGGGCTATGAGCGGAGCTGGCTGGGCCCGTGGGAGCACGTGCGCGGCAACGACGTCGACGAGACCGGGCGCCTCAAGATGGGTCGTCAGGGCTGGTTCGACGAGGTCATGCGCTTCTACGACCGCTTCCTCAAGGACCAGGCGCCGACCGTCCCGGACCCGCCGCACGCGGTGCAGACCAACGACGGGGTGTGGCGTTCGGAGGCCCGGTGGCCTGCGGCGGACATGCGCGAGTTCCGGACGCCGTTGAACAGCGGCACCTACGTCGACCACGCCCAGTCCGTTTCGACCGCGGCGAACTCCTCGTCCGGTCAGCCCTCCGATCCGGCCGTGACCTCGGGCGTGTGGACCGTGTCGAACCCGCTGCCGCACGACGTGCACCTCTCGGGTTCGCCGGCGGCCTCGGTCGACGTGACGACGTCGATGCCCAACGCCAACCTGGTGGTCGACGTCTACGACCTCGGCCCGGACGGCACGGGCCCGCTGATCACGCGCCAGGGCCACCTGGTGCGCGAGCCCGGTGAGTCGACCGTCCCGCTGCGCCTCTGGGGCGCCGACTGGAAGCTGCCGGCCGGTCACCGCATCGGCGTGCGCGTCACCGACAACAACCAGGACTGGTGGCCCATGGCCGCGCCCAGCGGCCAGACCGTCACGGTCCGCGGCGGCTCGGTGGACCTGCCGTTCCTCGAACACCGCCGGACGATGACGGTCCAGGGCGCCCCGGGCGTGCAGCTCGCCGGCTACCTCGAACAGCAGCGGGCCGCCGCCCCAGCCGATGCCGTGGGCGGAGCCGTCGACTTCACCCTCCCGGGCCCACTGGCGGATCCGCCGCCGGACTCGGTGTTCACCGGCGGCTACGTCGAACCGGTCGGCGGGAACTGACCAGGAAGACCGCAGCGGGGCGACTCGAATTCGAGTCGCCCCGCTGTCGTCGTGGAAGGCCCCGGGAACCGCAGCCCAGGGGATCGGTTCACTTGGTCAGTTCACGCTCGTCGTCCTGCGTCGCAGCCTGTTCGGCTTCGGAGCGCTCGGACAGCAGCGCCTTGGCGGAAGCCTCCGGGGTGGCGAGGGTTTCGCGTGCCTGCGCCGGGTCCAGGGCACCGTCCCACTTGGACACGATGAAGGTCGCCACGCAGTTGCCGAGGAGGTTGGTGACCACGCGCATCGTGTCCATGATCCGGTCGGCGCCGAGGATCAGCGCGACGGCCGCGACCGGGATCACGCCCACCGCCGATGCGGTCGCCGACAGGGCGATGAACGCCGAGCCCGGCACGCCCGCCATGCCCTTGGAGGTGAGGATGAGCACGAGGATCACGGTGATCTGCTGCCCGATGGTGAGCTCGACTCCCACGGCCTGGGCCATGAACAGCGTCGCCAGCGACAGGTAGATCGACGCGCCGTCGAGGTTGAACGAGTAGCCGGTGGGCACGACGAGGCCGACGGCCTCCTTCCGGCATCCGGCGCGCTCCAGCTTCTCCATCATGCGCGGCATCACGCACTCGCTGGACGCCGTCCCGATGGCCAGCGCGAACTCCTCCCGCGCGAACCGCACGAACCGGATCAGGCTCAGTCCGGTGAACACGCGCATGAGCACGCCGAGCACGATGATGAACAGCGCCGCCGCGCCGTAGCAGGCGGCGATGAGCTTGGCGTAGGTCGACAGCGAGGACAGGCCGTACTGGCCGATCAGGTAGGCCATCGAGCCGAAGACGGCGATCGGTGCCAGCCGCATGACGTAGCCGATGATCTTGAAGATGATCTCGCCGGCCTGCTCGATGAAGTGGAACACCTGCGGGGCCCGGTCGATGCCCACGTGCAGCAGTCCTGCGGCGAACAGCACGGCCAGCAGCAGGACCTGCAGCAGCTCGTTGTCGGCGAAGGCCCCGACGGCGCTCTCGGGGATCATGTGCAGCACGAAGTCGGCGGCACCGGGCATCTGCTCGCCCTCGGTCTTGGCCTCCACGCCGGAGGTGTCGAGGGTGCTGGGGTCGACGTTGAGGCCTGCGCCGGGCTGGACGACGTTGCCCGCGATGAGGCCGAGCGCGAGCGCGGCCGTGGTCACGACCTCGAAGTAGATCAGGGCCTTGAGCCCGATGCGCCCCACCGAGCGCATGTCGCCGGCCTTGGCGATGCCGACGACGACCACGCAGAAGATCAGCGGGGCGATGACCATCTTGATCAGGCGGATGAACCCGTCACCGACCGGCTTCAGCGATTCGCCGAAACCGGGCCAGAGGTGGCCGACGAGGACGCCGAGGACGGCGGCGATGAGGACCTGGACGAACAGGGATGACAGAACGCTTCGAACCGGACTTCGCGCCCCTTGCGCTGACACAGCAGACACGATCCCTCTTTCGTGATGTGGAAATATACTTTCGGAATGTTGATCTGAAGTGTGAGTCCCGCCGTCACCCGCGTCAAGAATCGTTTCCTGGACGAAAGCGCCCCATATTCTCAACAAAATGTTGAAATTGGTCCGCGCTCCGGCCGCCCGGGACGGTCGGCACCGGCGGTCTCTCGGAATCCTGGGGTCACATCGTTCGACCGGACGGAAGCGGCGTCGAAATCCCCTTACACGCCTTGGTGTTGATGGACGACATGCTCAAAAGCCAGCTGTGCCAGTCCTCTTCGTTGGCAAGTGGGCTGGCGAGCGGCCCGGCCGCGGCTGGTGCTGGCGCGGATGTCGTCCGGCGGTGCGAGGAGCGTCGACGACGAGCCGAGATGCGCTGCTGCATGCGGGATCTCGACCGCCGGCTCAGGCTCGCGAGCCGTGTGGCCCGACGTCCGTGCGTCAGCTCGCTTCGGAGGTCGTTTCTCCCGTGGCGCGGCGTTCGCGCTCTTCGAGGGCGTCGATCGCCGAGCCGGTGAGGCTGCGCTCGATGTGGGCGCGCATGAGCTCTCGCGCACCGGCGCCATCGCCGGCTTCGACGAGGTCGACCAGGTCGTGGTGCTCGCGGTGGTCCCGCGTGCGCGGTTCCTCGCCAGGCGGTAGCTCCAGGCCGATGCGGCGGTAGCGATCGGACTTGTCCCAGAGGTCGTCGAGCATCCGGATCAGCACGTCGTTGCGCGAGGCCAGGTAGAGGGCCCGGTGGAACGCTCGGTGCGCGGTCAGCGCCTCCTCGCCCCAGGCGCGGGTGACGGGGAGCAGGCGCGCTGCGGCCGCGCGCAGCGTGGTGAGGTCGTCGTCGCTGCGCCGCTCGGCGGCGAGCTCGGCGGCCGTCGGGTCGAGGGAGAGGCGGACCTCGAACAGCTGGCGAGCTTCACCGGCGCTCATGCTCGCCACTCGAGCGTCGCGTTGGGAGTCGAGGTCGATCAGGCCTTCGCTGCTGAGCCTGCGCACCGCTTCCCGCAGCGGGGTGAGGCTCATGTCCAACTCGGCGGCGAGTTCGTGCTGGGCCAGCCGGGAACCGGGCAGCAGCGCTCCGGAGAGGATCCGCTCGCGGAGCTCGACGTAGGCGACGTCGCCCTTGCTGGAGAACGCGTGCGCGCCGCCCATCTCTCGCTTCTCCTCCGCGCTGAATCAGGGGTTGTGCTGGAACTCGTCCCGACTCTAGCATCGGCGTGAAATTTATAAATTACAACGAGGAGTGGTCCGATGAAGATCACCGCAGTGCACGAGGGCACCGTCCCGATCAGCTCGTCGATCCGCAACGCCTGGATCGACTTCAGCTCGATGGACTGCTCCATCGTCGCGGTCGTGTCGGACGTGATGCGGGACGGCGAACCGGTGGTCGGCTACGGGTTCAACTCCAATGGCCGCTACAGCGCCGGGGAGATCCTGCGCCGCAGGGTCGTTCCCCGGCTGCTGGACGCGGACCCGGACGCGCTGCTCGCCGAGGACGGCCAGCTCGACCCCACCCGCGCGTGGGACTTCATGATGAGCAACGAGAAGCCGGGCGGGCACGGCGAGCGTTCGGTGGCGGTCGGCGTGGTCGACATGGCGCTGTTCGACCTCGCTTCGAAGCTCGCCGGCCAACCTCTTCACCGCTGGCTCGCGGACCGCTACGGCGACGGTGAGCCCGACGACTCGGTGTTCGTCTACGCCGCGGGCGGCTACTACGCACCCGGAAAGAGCCTGCGCGACTTGCAGGACGAGATGCGGGGATTCCTCGACCAGGGCTACAGCGCGGTCAAGATGAAGATCGGCGGGGCGAGCCTCGCCGAAGACCTCGAACGCATCGAGGCCGTGCTGCAGGTCCTCGACGGTGACGGCTCGCGCCTGGCCGTCGACGTGAACGGCCGGTTCGACCTGGCCACCGCGCTCGAATACGGCAGGGCCATCGAGCAGTACGGGCTGTTCTGGTACGAGGAGGTCGGCGACCCGCTGGACTACCAGCTCAACGCCACCCTCTGCGAGCACTACGCGGGCCCGATCGCGACCGGTGAGAACCTCTTCTCCCTGCAGGACGCGCGCAACCTGATCCGCTACGGAGGTCTGCGCCCGGATCGCGACTACATCCAGGTCGATCCCGCGTTGAGCTACGGGCTCACCGAGTACCTGCGGGTGCAGGAGATGCTCAAGCAGCACGGTTGGTCCTCGCGGCGCTGCATCCCGCACGGAGGCCACCAGTTCTCCCTGCACATCGCCGCAGCGCTCAAGCTCGGCGGCAACGAGTCCTACCCGGGTGAGTTCCAGCCGACCGGCGGGTTCGCCGACGGTGCGGTGGTCGAGAACAGCTATGTCGGACTGACCGAGACGCCCGGCATCGGATTCGAGAGCAAGGCCGCCTTCCACGAAGTTCTGCGCGAGCTGCACAGCTGAGCGACAGCGGGGCCGCGACGTGCGGTCCCGCCCGGTCTTCCACCCGCCCACAACGTCGTGCAAGGGAGCAAGAAGCGATGTCGTCAACGACAACCCCGGATCGCCCGCAGCGATCCCGTTTTCGCAAGCTGATAGGTGAACTCTGGTTCCAGGTCGTGGTGGCGGCGATCCTGGGCGTGGCCGTCGGCCTGGCGTTCCCGTCCGTGGGAGATGACCTCAAACCGCTCAACGACTGGTTCATCGCCCTGGTCAAGATGATCGTGGTCCCGGTGGTCTTCTGCGTGATCACCACGGGCATCGCCGCGATGGACAACCTGCGCAAAGCGGGTCGCATCGGGGCCAAGGCGATCGGCTACTTCCTGGTGCTGTCGCTGGTGTCGATGTTGATCGGTCTCGTGGTCGGCAACGTGTTCCGGCCGGGCGAGGGGATGAACGTCGACCCCGCGGCGCTGGACGCGGGGAGCATTCCCGCGGAGGTCACCGAAGAGCACGCGACCTTCACGGGTTTCATCTCCAGCCTCATCCCGGATTCCCTGTTCGGCGCCATCACCGGTGACGCGATCCTCTCCGCGCTGGTGGTCTCGATCGTCTTCGGCGTCGCGCTGAACATGGCCGGACCCCAGGCAGCGCCGCTGACCCGGGGAATCTCGGCCCTGTCGGGAGTGGTGTTCCGCATCGTCGGCTGGGTCATGCGGCTGGCGCCGCTGGGAACCTTCGGCGCCCTGGCCACCGTCGTGGCCACCTACGGCGCGGGCAGTCTGCAGCAGCTCGGCTATCTGATCCTGCTGTTCACGGCGACCTGCCTGCTCTACGTGATCATCGTGCTCGGCGCGATCATGCGAGCCTGCAAGCTGAGCCTGTTCGGCCTGATGCGATTCCTCAAGGCCGAACTGCTCGTGGCGCTGTCGACCTGCTCCAGCGAAGCGGTTCTGCCGCAACTGGTCCGGAAGCTGGAGATGATGGGGATCGGGCGACCGGTCGTCGGAATCGTCATCCCGTCCGGGTTCTCGTTCAACCTCGACGGGTCCGCGGTCTACTTGACGATGGCGTCGCTGTTCCTGGCCCAGGCCTTGGGCATCGACCTGTCCTGGCAGCAGCAGCTGGTCATGGTCGGCGTCATGATGCTGACCAGCAAGGGCACCGCCGGGATCGCCGGCGGCGCGTTCATCGTGCTGGCGAGCACCATCACCGCGGTGGGTCACATGCCGCTCGCCGCCCTCGCCCTCATCGTCGGGATCGATCGCATCCTCAACGAGGGGCGCGTGTTCATCAACGTCCTCGGCAACGCCGTCGCCGCCATCGTCATCGGCAAGTGGGAGAAGGACTTCGACGTCGACAGGGCCAACGCGGTCTTGCGCGCCGGAGCCGCCGAACTCGAGCGGATCGAAGCCGAGCACGACGCGGCCGAGGACCGCGCCGTCGCCAACCGGACGCAGAGCTGACCCGGAGGTTCGCCGGCGTGCGGAACGCACACCGGCGAACCTCCCGTCAGTGCGCGTCCGCGTGGAATCGCCGGCGGTACTGCGAGGGGGAGACCTTGAACGCGGCCGAGAAGTTCTGGCGCATCGTCACGGCGCTGCCGAACCCGCAGTCCTCGGCGATCTGATCGACGGAGCGGTCGCTGGATTCCAGCAGCCGGCGGGCTTCGTCGAGCCGGCGTGCGCGGACCCACCCGGCCGGGGTCGTTCCGGTCGCCGAGCGGAACGCGCGGACGAACGTCCGGGTGCTCATGTGGGCGGTGGCGGCCAGCCGCTCGACGGGCAACGGCTCGGCCAGGCGCTGCTCGGCCCACTCCATCGCTCGGGAGATCGCGTCGTCCTCCGACCGCGGAGGCATCGGGCGCTCGATGTACTGCGCCTGCCCGCCTTCTCGGTGCGGTGCGATGACCAGGCTGCGCGCGACCCTGTTGGCCGCCGTCGCGCCGAGGCGCGCCCGGACCAGGTGCAAGCACGCGTCCAGTCCCGAGGCGGTGCCCGCGGAGGTGAGGACGTCCCCGTGGTCGATGTAGAGCACGGAGTCGTCGAGGTCGAGTTCGGGGTGCCGCTGCGCCAGGAGCTCGAAGGCCTGCCAGTGCGTGACGGCCGGACGCCCGCCGAGCAGACCGGCGTCGACGACGGGGATCGCGCCCAGGCAGAGCCCGACGATCGTCGCGCCGCTCCCGTGCGCGCTGGTCAGCGCCGTGCGCACAGCGGTGCTGGCGGGCCGGCCGTCGATGAACCAGGACGGGATCACGAGGACGTCGGCTTCGCGAGCGTCGGCGAGCCCGGAGATGCCCCCGATGCGATAGCCCTCGTCGGTGCGGACGGTGCCCGGGCGATCGCTGAACAGGAACGTCTCCCACGCTCCCAAGCCCTGCCGGGTGACCTCGTCGAAGACCATCTGGGGAACCGCGAGGTGGAACATCGTGACGTCGTTGAACGCGTAGATCCCGACGCGCACCCGTCCTCCTCTCGTCGTGGCGTGAATCCATCGTACATCGGCATTCGCGCCACTCGTCGCTTCGCGAGAACGCGGGCACGATGGGTCTCGAGGCGCCGCAGCGGCGCATCGGTGACCACCAAGGAGAACCTCGTGAACAGCCCTCGACGCGCGCTCGTCGTCATCGACGTCCAGCAGGTCTACTTCGACGGCCCGTTGGAGATCCAGCACCCGCCGCACGCGGAGTCCCTGCCCCGCGTCGCTCGGGCGATCGATGCCGCCAACGCCGCCGGGATCCCCGTCATCGCGGTCCAGCACACCATGGGGGAGGAAGCGCCCCTGTTCAATCCGACCCAGCCGGACTTCCAACTCCACCCGGAGATCGCCGGCCGTCGCACCGACGGTTGGAAGCAGGTCGTCAAGGACCGCAGCTCCATCTACTCCGGCACGGACGTCGCCGACTGGCTGCGCGAGCAGGGCGTCGACACCGTGACCCTGGTCGGCTACATGACGAACAACTGCGTGCTCGCCTCCGCGGTCGAGGCCGAAGGCCTGGGCTTCGCCACCGAGGTGCTCGATGACGCGACCGGCGCGATCAACCTCGCCAACGACGCCGGTGTCGCCGACGCCAAGACGGTGCACGCGACGCTGATGACGCTGCTCAACTCGAACTGGGCCGCCGTCGCGTCGACGGAGGCGTGGACCCGGGCCGTCGAGGGGCAGCAGCCCCTGCCGAAGAGCGAACTGGGCACCTCGGCCGTCGAGGGCGCCCGGCAGGTCACCGCGGCCTGAGCGCCCACGCCCACCGCGCCCGGCTCGGCCGCCGAGCCGGGCGCGGAGGGCGCGGCCCCACGAATGAACGATCCGCTGTGAGAATTGAGGAAGCTCGTGATCCCCGCGTCGCCTTCGGGCACCGCACCCTTCGCCCTCTCCGTGCTCGACAACGCGCACACCGCTGTCGGGCAGACCGCCGAGGAAGCCCTCGGCGAGGTCATCGCGCTGGCCCAGCTGGCGGAACGGCGGGGGTATCAACGGTTCTGGATGTCCGAGCACCACGCGATGCCGGGAGCGGCGACGTCCTCGCCGCAGCTGATGCTGGCGCGCCTGACCGGTGAGACCGACCGGATCCGGCTGGGCTCAGGCGGGATCATGCTGCCCAACCACGCGCCGCTGGTGATCGCCGAGCAGTTCGGCATGCTGGGGGCGCTCGCCCCGGGGCGGATCGACCTGGGGCTGGGGAGGGCGCCCGGCACGGACCTGCCGACCGCTTCGGCGCTGCGCAGGCACCAGGACGCCAACGACGGGTTCCCGCAGCAGGTGCTGGAACTGCTCGGGTTCCTCGGCGACGACTTCCCCGAAGGCCACCCCTACCAGAACATCCACGCGGTCCCAGGGCCGTGGCAGGACGATCAGAACCGCGTGCCGCGCACCGGGAACGCGCCCGACACGTGGATCCTGGGCTCGTCGCCGCACTCGGCTCGCCTCGCGGGTCGGCTCGGCCGTCCGTACGCCTTCGCCCTGCAGTTCGGCGAGTCCGATGTGGAATCGGCTCTGCGGTTGTACCGGGAGAACTTCCGCCCTTCGGAGGTTCTCGCCGAGCCTCACACGCTCGTGAGCGTCGGCGCGGTCGCGCACGACGACCCCGCGGAGGCCCGACGCCAGGCGGCCACGTCGGCCATGGCCATGCTGCGGATGTTCCAGCGCAGGCCCTACAGCCTGCTCCCGCCGGAGGAGGTCGAGGCCTACCCCGCGAGCTTGCAGGAGCAGCAGGTCCTCGAGACCTACATCCACCACTACCTCAACGGCACCGGCCCGGAGGTAGCAGCGGGCCTCGAACGGCTCCACGCCCGCACCGGGGTCGACGAGGTGATGCTCGTGGTCATGGGGCACTCCCGCCAAGTCCAGGCGCGCACGGTGGAACTGCTCGCCGACCACTACGGCCTGCCCTCCGCACTGAGCTGACCGATCGTCCGCCGTTCCGCGCGCCCCGGTCTCCGCGATGCCGGTCGTCACGCCGGACCAGATACCCCCTGGGGTAATGTAAGGTGGAGAGGGCGAAGGGAGATGGTTGTCGTGGAGATGAAGCCTGAGATGGTGGGTGATGCGCTGACCCGGCTGCGCCGGGCGCGCGGTCAGCTCAACGGCGTGATCGAGGCCATGGAGGAGGGGCGCGACTGCGCTGAGGTGCTCACCCAGCTCGCGGCTGTTTCGCGTGCTCTGGACCGCGCCGGGTTCAAGATCGTGGCTAGCGGGATGCGCTACTGCCAGCAGGCTCGCGATGACGGGGACGAACCGCCGATGACGGAGCAGGAGCTCGAGCGGTTGTTCTTGGCGCTCGCCTGAGCTCGCCCTCTTCGCTGAACCGGGGGTCGTGTGGTTCACCGATACCCCCATGGGTATGCAAGACGAACACGCCTCCGGGGTCGGTGCTGCGGGCCGACGTCGGCTACGAGATCGGAAGGGTGCATGGCGGTGACGGAGACGAACGCGGTGAAGCGGGAGGACCGCTCAGCGGGTGGCCTGGCGGTCGAGGTGATCGAGACGTCCTCGCTGGGCGATCGCAGTTACCTGGCCACCGACGGTGAGGTGGCCGTGGTGGTCGATCCGCAGCGCGACGTCGATCGGGTGATCGCCGCGGCCGGGCGCCTCGGCGTCCGCATCACGCTGGTCGTGGAGACCCACGTGCACAACGACTACGTCTCCGGTGGTCTGGAGCTGGCTCGGTTGACCGGTGCCGAGTACGGGGTCGCCGCTGCTGACGAGGTGCCGTTCGAGCGGCGGCCGCTGTCCGACGGGGACGTAGTGGAGCTGTCGCCGCGAATGCGGCTGCGGGCGTTGGCGACGCCCGGGCACACCTTCCACCACCTGTCCTACGCCTTGGAGGGCGAGGACGGACCGGTGGGCGTGTTCACCGGAGGGTCGCTGCTGTTCGGCACGACCGGGCGCACCGATCTGCTGGGCGAGCAGCAGAGCGAGGAGTTGGCGCGTCACCAGCACGCTTCCGCCCGCAAGCTCGCGGCGATCCTGCCCGACGGCGCGCAGATCTGGCCGACTCACGGTTTCGGCAGCTTCTGCTCGGCCACGCAGGCATCCGGTGATTCGGCGACCTTGGGCGAGCAGAAGCGCAGCAACCCGGCTCTGGTGCTGGCCGAGGGCGACTTCGTCGAGCAGACGCTGGCCGGACTGGACGCCTACCCGGCGTACTACGCGCACATGGGTGCCCAGAACGCAGCCGGACCCGAACCGCTCGACCTGCGGGAGCCGGCGCGCGCCGAACCGGATGAGCTGCGGCGCCGCCTGCACCACGGCGAGTGGGTGGTGGACCTGCGCTCCCGCAAGGCCTTCGTCGTCTCACACCTGGCGGGCACGGTCAGCCTCGGACTGGACGGGCCGATGGTGACCTGGCTGGGCTGGATGATCGACTGGGGCGCCCCGATCACGCTCGTCGGCGAGTCCCGCGAGCAGGTCGCCGAAGCGCAGCGGGAGCTCGCCCGGATCGGCATCGACAAGTTCGCCGCAGCGGCGGTGGGCAGCCCCGAGCAGCTCGCCGCTGATCCAGGTCAACTGCGCAGCACCACGACCGCGACCTTCGCCGACCTGGCCGCTGCTCTGGACGGCAATCCCGCCGGGAAGCCCGCGCCGGAGGTGGTGCTCGACGTGCGCACCAACAACGAGTTCGCCGCCTCGCACGTCACCGGGGCGGTGCACATCCCGCTCTACGAGCTCAAGGATCGGATCAGCGAGATCCCGGCAGGTGCGGTCTGGGTGCACTGCGGCAGCGGCTACCGAGCCACCGCTGCGGCTTCGCTGCTGGAAGCCCACGACCTCGTGGTCGTGCTCGTCGACGACGCGTTCGGCGCCGCCGCTGAAGCGGGCGTTCCGATGACCCACCGGAGCTGATCCACGCACCCGGGAAGATCGCGGCGGGAACTCCATGTCCCGAGCAGTCGGGCTGCTGGCCGCACCTGCACCACCGATGCTGGTCGCCGGTTGAGGCTCTCAGCACGTTCACGGCTTCGACGACAGCGGTGGCGCGACGAGTCCGCCACCGGGACAGGTGATTTCGTTGTACTTGGCGGTGGTGTTCGGTGCCGCGATCGGGTTGGTGCTGGGATTGCTCGGGGCGGGTGGTTCGATCCTCGCCGTGCCGGCCCTGGTCTACGGCGTCGGAGAACCCCTGCAGACGGCCATTCCCACCTCGCTGGCGGTGATCGCGCTGTCCTCGCTGGGCAGCCTGCTGCCGCGTGAGCGACGTGCCTCGGTGCTGTGGCCGGTGGCGCTGGTCTTCGGTGCGGCAGGGGTGCCGGCCGCGTTCGGCGGTGCCGCGCTCGGCAGGCTCGTCCCGCAGCGCTGGCTGCTCCTGGCCTTCGCAGCGCTGATGATCGTCGTCGCGGTCCAGATGCTGCGCGGCGGCGAGAACCACTCCGGTGCCTGCCGGGCCCGGGACGGTCGCGTGAACTGGCGTTCCTGCCTGCCGAAGTCGGTGCTCGCCGGAGCGGTCGTTGGTGCGCTGACAGGGCTGTTCGGCGTCGGCGGCGGCTTCATCGTCGTCCCCGTGCTGACGCTGCTGCTGGGGCTGGGCGCTCAGCAAGCGGTCGCCACGTCCCTGGTGGTCGTCCTGATCAACTCAGCGGCCGGGCTCACCGCCCACGCGGACGCGGTCGAAAACATCGATCACCGGGTCCTGCTGTTGTTCGCCGCGTCGGCGCTGGTGATCTCGCTCGTGGCGGCCCGGCTGTCCACGAGGCTCAACGCCTCCACGGTGCGCCGCTGGTTCGCCTTCGTCGTCCTCGCCGTCGCCGCGTTCGTCGCGGCGGCCGCGATCGTCAATCCCTCGGCCTTGGGCTGAGAAACGCCGGCCTCCGAGAACCGGGGGCGCGAAGCAGAAGGAAGTGATTGAGCATGTGTCGTCGTGTCGAGTGCCGCACCTGCGGCAAGCCGACCTACGCCGGGTGCGGCCAGCACGTGGAGCAGGTGCTCGGTGGAGTGCCGAAGTCCCAGCGCTGCACCTGCACGCCGAAGACCGGAGGAGCGAGCAGAATCCTCCGAAAGCTGTTCGGCCGCGGCTAGCCGGCCGGACTCCGGCGGTCGTGATCAGGAGCCGGGCTGTTGAGGCGGCTTTTCCGGGGAGGGCGTTTCGGGTCGGAGGGGTCTGCCTGCGCTGGAGCGGCCGCGCGAAGACAGAACCGAGTATTCTGCAAAGCAGAATCGAACTCGGAGGGCTGATGGCCACGGAGATGAAGCAACCCCCGGCGTACGCCATCGCCAGCGTTGATCACGCGTTGCGGCTGGCGACGATCCTGCAGCTCGAAGGCGGACTGACCGTCGCCGACGCGGCTGAGCGCCTGGGCGTCGCGCGGTCGACCGCCCACCGGCTGCTCGCGATGCTCGTCTACCGGGATTTCGCAGTGCGGGACGACACCAAGGTCTACCGCGCGGGTCCCGTCCTGGAACTCGCCTCGCATTCGCGCTCGACGGCCTCCCGGCTGCGGCAGGCCGCCCTGCCTCACCTGGACAGGCTCGTCGACGAGCTGGGGGAGTCGGTCAACCTGACGGTCCGCACCGGGAGCACCACCCGGTTCATCGCCTGCGCCGAGTGTCGGCAGGCGCTGCGAGTGGGATCCCGCGAGGGCATGGTCTTCCCCGCCCACCAGACCACCGCGGGCCTGCTGCTGCTCTCCGAGCTCACCGGCGAAGAGCTCGACTCCACCTACGCCGGAGCGGCTCAGGCGGAGGTGCCCGACATGGACCAGCTGCGCCGGGAGCTGACGAAGGTCCGGCGCAACGGGTTCGCGCTCAACCAAGGGCGTTCGGAGCGCGGCGTCGTCGCCATCGGCGTGCCCGTCCGATCCGGGGAGGGCGCTGCGATCGCGGGGCTGTCGGTGTCGATGCCCAGCGTGCGGTACGACCGAGGACGGCTGCGCCCGATCGTCGCCATCCTCGCCTCGGCCGCGAGCGCGCTGGAGAAGGACCTTCATTCGGAATGACCACCTCCGGTTCCTGGCCAGCGGAAACTGCTCGCGGAGCCGGACGAATTCTTCAAGGCAGAACTACCTGTTCCTCAGCCGAGGACCGTCGCAGGGTGGAACGCGCTACCCGGTGATCCGGGCGGAGCTCAGCCGGCATCCGAGGCCCGCGGAGTTCGATGCGAAGAGGAGTTCAGACCAGTGCAGTTCTACCTTGACGGTTACAAGCCCGGCGACCCGTTCGTGGACGAGCCCCACCCGTCCGTCGCGGAGCGGCCTCCTGGCCTGCCGGACACGGCCGACGTGGTGATCATCGGCTGCGGTCCGGCCGGCCTGGTCCTGGCGGCCCAGCTGGCCCAGTTCCCGGAGCTGCGCACGGTGATCGTCGACCGGCGGGACGGACCGCTGGAAGTCGGCCAGGCCGATGGTGTCGCCTGCCGCACGGTGGAGATGTTCGAGGCGTTCGGTCTCGCCGACCAGCTCATCCACGAGGGCTACCAGGTCACCGAGGTGAGCTTCTGGCGGCCGGACCCCGAGGGCAGCGGCTCGATCGTGCGCGCCGGGCGCGTCGACGACGTGGAGGCGGGCATCTCCGAGATGCCGCACATGATCGTCAACCAGGCCCGGATGCTGGCCTACCTGCGCGACCACATGGGCCGCTCGGCCAGCCGAGCCGAGCCGTTCTACGGCTTGCACGCCACGGACGTCCAGGTCGGCACCGATGGCGAGCACCCGGTCGCGGTCACCCTCCAGCACGTCGAGAACTTCGAGCCCACGGGCGAAACCTCGACGATCCGGGCCAAGTACGTGGTGGGCTGCGACGGTTCGCGCAGCGGAACCCGGGAAGCCATCGGCCGCCGCCTGGAGGGCGATGCGACCAACAGCTCGTGGGGCGTGCTCGACGTCCTGGCCGTCACCGATTTCCCCGACATCCGGCTCAAGTCGGCCATCCACTCCGAGCAGGGCAGCATCCTGATCATCCCGCGCGAGGGCGGATACCTGGTGCGGCTCTACATCGAACTCGACAACGACCGCGACGCCGAGATGCTGCGCGACCGCAGCGCGACGCCGGAGAAGCTCGCCGCGGTCGCCAACCGGATCCTGCACCCGTACTCGATCGACGTGAAGCACGTCGGCTGGTGGGCGGTCTACGAGATCGGGCAGCGCCTCTGCGACCGCTTCGACGACGCCGACGAGTCCGGCGCGCGCGAGCCGAGGGTGTTCATCGCCGGCGACGCCTGCCACACCCACAGCGCGAAGGCCGGGCAGGGCATGAACGTCTCGATGGCCGACGCCTGGAACCTCGGGTGGAAGCTGGGCGCGGTGCTACGCGGGACGGCGCGGCCCGAGCTGCTGCGCACCTACTCGCAGGAGCGGCAGGCGGTCGCCCAGCAGCTCATCGACTTCGACCGCGAGTTCGCCGCCCTGTTCAGCGCCCGCTCGGACGGTGATGAGGGTCGTGCGGATCCGGAGAAGTTCCAGCACTACTTCCGCGAGCAGGGCCGGTTCACCGCCGGGGTCGCCGTGCGCTACCAGCCCTCCCTGATCACCGCCGCATCACCTCATCAGGACCTGGCGGACGGGTTCCCGCTGGGAATGCGGTTCCACTCGGCGCCGGTGATCCGGCTGGCCGACGCCAAGCCGGTGCACCTCGGGCACGCGGCCCGGGCCGACGGCGCCTGGCGGCTCTACGCGTTCGCCGATCGCGCTCACCCGGGCAGCCCCGATTCCCGGCTGCGGGAGCTGGCCCGGTTCCTGGCCTCCGGAGGTTCGCCGATCGCCCGGTTCACCCCGCCCGGTGCCGACCCCGACTCGGTGATCGACGTCCGGGCCGTGCTGCAGCAGGGGCATCGCGACATCACGGTCGAGGACCTGCCGCCGGTGCTCCTGCCGCGCAAGGGACCGTTCGAGCTCGTCGACCACGAGAAGGCGTTCTGCCCGGACCCGGACGCCGACATCTTCGACCTGCGCGGTCTGGACAGGGAACGCGGCGCCCTCGTGGTGGTCCGGCCGGACCAGTACGTCGCCCACGTCCTCCCGCTCGACGCCCACGACGAGCTCGTCGACTTCCTCCGCGGAGTCCTCGTCGAGGTCGGAACGTCCACGGCCGCCGGCAGGAGCTAGCACGAGCGGGCTCGCCGCCGCGGTGGCGAGCCTTGTCGGTTCGGTGGGACCGTGGCGGCATCGCGCACCACTGGGGGCGAACCGTGCATCTCGATCCCGAACTGGCAGCGGCCTTGCCCGCGTTGCCCGACCTGCACATCCACGACCTGGACGGCGCTCGGGCGCGGATGGCGGACCTCGCCGCGAACGCTCCGCAAGAGGTTCCCGGCGAGGTCACCGCGACCGATCACGAGGTGGGGGACGGTGTGCCGGTCCGCGTCTTCCGCCCCTCCGACGCGCCCGTCCCGCTTCCTGCCGTGCTCCTGCTGCACGGGGGCGGGTTCGTGATGGGCGGCGTGGATTCCCTCACCGCGCAGGCGGTGAACCTGTGCTCGGACCTGCCCGCGGTCGTCATCGCCGTCGACTACCGCTTGGCGCCTGAGCATCCGTACCCGGCGGCGTTGCGGGACTGCGAGGCCGCGCTCGGCTGGACCGCGTCGGAGGCCGGGTCGCTCGGCGTGGACGCCACGCGCATCGCGGTGTACGGCATGAGCGCGGGTGGCGGGCTCGCCGCAGCCCTGACGTTGCTGGTCCGGGACCGGGGCGGACCTCCGGTGCGCTTCCAGGTGCTCGACGCCCCGGAGGTCGACGACCGCGTCGAGACGTTCTCGGCACGCACGTTCGAGGCGACACCGCTGTGGAACCACGCCGACGCGGTGCTGAGCTGGCGGCACTACCTGCGCGGGTGGAACGGGGACGTTCCCGCCTACGCGGCCCCGGCCCGCGCGGACGACCTGTCCGGGCTGCCGGCCGCGTACGTGTCGGTGTACGAGAACGATCCGCTGCGCGACGAGGGCCTAACCTACGCCTCCGGCCTGCTGCGCGCGGGCGTGTCGGTCGAACTGCACCTGTTCCCCGGCACGTTCCACCGCTCGGCGGTGCTCACGGGCGCAGCGGTGTCCCAGCGCCAGACCACTGAAACCCTCCACGCCCTCCACCGCGCCCTGCACCCGGCACCCTGACGAAACGACGCTCGAACGACGAGGCCGTGGAGGTTTCATCGGATCGGGGGACTGGGAGTACCTGGCTCAGTGGACACTCCCAGGTGGGTCGCGGTGGGCTTAGCGTCGAGGACATGACGATTTCGACGTTCAGGCTGAACAACGATGTGGTGATGCCGTCGATCGGCTTCGGCGTCTTCCAGTCCGCGCCGGAGGAGACGACCGCAGCGGTGGCCGAGGCGTTGCGGGTCGGCTACCGGCACATCGACACCGCCGCGGCTTACGGCAACGAGCGGGAGGTCGGTGAGGCGGTTCGGCGTTCGGGACTGTCCCGGGACGACGTGTTCTTGGAGACCAAGGTCTGGATCACGGATTACGGCTACGACGCGGCGTTGCACGCCTTCGACAAGGCGGTCGGCAAGCTCGGCGTCGAGCAGCTGGACCTGCTGATCCTGCACCAGGCGTTGCCCGGCGAGTTCGACCTGACCGTCCAGGCCTACCGGGCGCTGGAGAAGCTGAACGTCGACGGCAAGGTCCGCTCGATCGGCGTCTCGAACTTCATGCCCGGCCACCTGGACCGGCTGCTGAACGAGACCAGCGTGGTTCCCGCGGTGAACCAGATCGAGGTGCACCCGTACTTCCGGCAGTCCGAGCTGCTGTCCTACGACGCCGGACGCGGCATCCTCAACCAGGCTTGGTCGCCGATCGGCGGGATCACCTTCTACCGCGATGGTTCCCAGGGGTCCACGTTGGAGGATCCGGTGATCCGCGAGATCGCCGGCGGGCACGGTAAGACCCCGGCGCAGGTGATGCTGCGCTGGCACCTGCAGCAGGGGCGGCAGGTGATCCCGAAGTCGGTCACCCCGGCGCGCATCGCGGAGAACTTCGAGGTGTTCGACTTCGAGCTCACGGCCGATCAGCTCGCCGCGATCGACGGACTGGACACCGGCGTCCGGGGCGGCCCGGAGCCGGAGGAGATCACCCGCGAGAACTTCGGCATCGAGATCCCGGAAGCATGAGGAGGAGCCGCACGATGCACACGCGCACGCTTGGCCAGGGACTGGAGGTCTCGGCGATCGGTCTTGGCTGCATGGGCATGTCCCAGAGCTACGGCCCCAACCCGGGTGACCGCGGCGACATGATCGGTGTGATCCGGTACGCCGTGGAGGAGGCGGGGATCGATTTCTTCGACACCGCCGAGGTCTACGGCCCGTACGTCAACGAAGAGCTCGTCGGCGAAGCGCTGCGGCCGCTTCGGGACCGGGTCGTGATCGCCACCAAGTTCGGGTGGGACATCCAGGACGGGAAGATGGCCGGGACGAACTCCCGGCCGGAGCAGATCCGTCGCGTCGCTGACGAGTCGCTCGGGCGGCTGGGAATCGATGCGATCGACCTGTTCTACCAGCACCGGGTGGACCCGGACGTGCCGATCGAGGACGTCGCCGGGGCCGTGGCCGAACTGGTGGAGGCCGGGAAGGTCCGGCACTTCGGGCTGTCGGAGGCCGGTGCGGGCACGATCCGCCGCGCGCACGCGGTGCACCCGGTGACCGCGGTGCAGAGCGAGTACTCGTTGTGGACCCGCGACCCGGAGCCGCAGGTGTTGCCGACCTGCGCCGAGCTCGGCATCGGTTTCGTGCCCTTCAGCCCGCTCGGCAAGGGCTTCCTGACCGGCACGGTCAGCACGTCCGAGTTCGCCGAGGGCGACATCCGCAACACCATCCCGCGCTTCGCCGCCGACAACCTCGACGCCAATCAGGCGCTGGTCGACCAGGTCCGCGCGCTCGCCGAGGACAAGGGCGTCACCCCAGGTCAGATCGCTCTGGCGTGGCTGTTGGCCCAGCAGGCGTGGATCGTCCCGATCCCCGGCACGCGCCGTCCCGAGCGCATCGACGAGAACGCTGGTGCCACCCAGGTCGCCCTGTCGGCCGATGAGGTCGCCGACCTCGACGCCCTCGCCGCCCGGACCGGGGTCGAGGGCGACCGATACAACCCCGCGGGCATGTCCATGGTCGGCCTCTGACCTGCGCGGTGCGTCGCGCACCTGGTTTTCCGCTGACGTGGAGGTGAGGAAGCCCGCTGAACCGCAATCGCGTTCAGCGGGCTTCCGTCGCCATCGGACGCGGTGAATGCGGTCCCTCTCCAGGCGGTCGGGCAGGATCCGGTTCTCCCGGGTAATGCCAGTACCTGGCTGCGCTGCGGTGAGCGGCTTACGTTGGGATGCATGGGCAAGACCGACCACCGCGCGGAGGTCCGCGAGTTCCTCAGCTCGCGGCGGGCGCGCATCACACCGGAGAAGGCGGGACTCCCGGCCTACGGCGGGAATCGGCGGGTCAAGGGCCTGCGCCGCGAGGAGGTCGCCATGCTCGCGGGCATTTCCGTGGACTACTACGTCCGGATGGAGCGCGGCAGCCTGGCCGGTGCGTCCGAGAGCGTGCTGGAGAACGTGGCGCGGGCGCTCCAGCTGGACGAGGCCGAGCGGGAACACCTGTTCGTCCTGGCTCGTGCGGCGGGGCGGGCCGTCGTCGGCGCACCAGCGTGCCGACCAGCGTGCGTGCGAGCGTGCAGCAGGTCCTCGATGCGATCAGCGACGCTCCGGCGTGGGTGCGCAACGACCGCCACGACGTCGTGGCGATGAACGACCTCGCTCGTGCTCTGTACGCGCCGGTGCTGGCGGATCCTAGGCGGCCGGCGAACACCACGCGGTTCGTCTACCTCGATCCGGCCGCCCGGGACTTCTTCGTGGACTTCGACAAGGTCGCCAACGACGCCGCGGCGATGCTGCGGCTGCAGGCAGGCCGCAATCCGCACGACCGTGCGTTGATCGAGCTGGTGGGGGAGTTGTCGACGCGGAGCGAGCTGTTCCGGGAACGGTGGGCGTCGCACGACGTGCAGCTGCACCGCAGCGGCCGCAAGCGCCTGCGGCACCCGGTGGTCGGACAGCTCGACCTGGACTACGAGTCGATGGAACTGCCCTCGGAGCCAGGCCTGACGCTCAACATCTACACGGCAGCGGCCGACAGCCCGACCGCGGATGCGTTGAAGATGCTCGCCAGCTGGGCCGCCACCCAGGACCACATCGACCTCGACCCGGCCGAAGCCGACAAGAGCTGACGGGAACTGTTTCCGCGGCAGTCGGTTTCACGCTCATGGCGCAGGAATGTCGCGGACTACTCGGATTCCTACGCGGTCTCGCCGTTGGGGTGTCCGCGTGACCGGTTGATCCCGCACCTGCGCTCGGTCGCCGAGGTCAGGGCTGCTGCGGTGGTCAGTGCGATGGCGAGCGCGAGGGGCAGCTGGACTGCGGGGCCGATGATGGTTCCGGCGAGCGCTGTGCCTGCGGATCCGGCGGTGATCTTGAGCGCGCCGGTCCAGACGAAGACCTGGCCGCGCATCTCGGGAGGGGCGAATTCGTTGCGGACCGCGAGGGTCGCGGCGAAGAAGTAGCCGTTGGCGATACCGGCGGCCGCGTAGGCCGCGGTGGCGAGGCTGAAGTAGGGGGCGAGGACGACCGCGACGAGGGTGATGGCCACGACGACGGCCAGCCGGGTCATGAGCCGGTCGGCGTCGCCTTCTAGCGGGCGGACCATGACCCCGATGGATCCGGCGAGGTTTCCCAATCCGTAAGCGGCGGTGAGGATCCCGGCAGCCGCGGTGTCGGTGCCGAGCAGGCCGGTGCTCGCGACCGCGGTGATGGGCAGGGCGGCCACGCTGAACGCGACGATCATGGTCAGGTAGAGGGTCCGGCGCAGCGGGCCGGCGGAGAGCATCACCGCGAGCGTGCGCGCCGGACGCGGCACGTCCCGGGCGTCGGCCGCCGGTGGCGAGGGCGGCAGCAGCATCACGAAAGCGGCGGCGATGGAGGTTCCGGCGGCCAGCACCAGGGCGGCGGTCAGCGGTGAGGCCCACGCGGAGACCGCTGCCACGACGCTCGGCCCGACCGTGCCGCCGATGCCGTAGGTGGCGACGTCCCATCCCTGCGCGCGGAGTTGGCTGGTGCGGGTGGGACCGGCGATGGCGGGCAGCCGGCTGCTGATGCCTCCGGTCAGCAGCGGGCCGAGCAGACCGGAGGCGATGAGCAGAACCGCCGGCACGATCGCGTGCGCCACGGGGTGGAGCAGGACTGCCGCGGCGAGCGTGGCGCCGTGGACCACGCTCGCCAGCGCGATCACGCGACGTCCGTCGCGCGCCGTGTCGAGGCTGCGGGCGACGAAGGGGCCGAGCAGGTGCGGCGCGGTGATGCAGGCGCCGAGCGCACCAGCCAGCCAGCCCGGATCTCCGCTGGTGGTGACGAGCAGGACGATGGCCACGACCGCGCCACCGTCGGCCGTGCGCGCCAGCGTCGCGGCGAGGACGTACCGCAGCAGCGCGCTGCGGGGTCGCGTGGTCGTGCTCTCCTCGGTCATCGCCGTCCGAGCCGCCGTCAGCGAAGGTCGAGTTGCTGGACGACCCGGGCGACCGCGGCGCGCTCGTCGCCGGGCAGTTCGCGCAGCGGGCGCGGCAGGTTGGGATGCCCCGCGAGGCCGAGGATCTCGGCGATCGCGGAGACCATGCGGAGGCTGCCGTGACGGCCGAACAGCTCCCAGAGCGGTTGCAGCCGCTGGGATGCCGCGTTGGCGGAGTTCGCGTCACCGGCCTCGGCCGCGCGGGTGATCGCCAAGGCGGGTTCGGGCAGAGTCCCGGCCACGACGGAGTACCAGGCGTGGCACCCGGCGTTGAGACCTGTTGCGGCCAGCGGATCTCCGCTGACGCCGATCGTCACCGACGGCAGCAGCGCGCGGAGCGCGGAGACGCGTTCCGCGGCCGATCCGGGGTCGGTCGGCACCCCGGGGATCTTGATGGAGGCGACGTGGGGCAGTTCGGCGATGCGGGCGTAGAGGTCGTCGGTGAAGGTGAAGTGCGTGGTTCCGGGGTTGTCGTAGACCACCAGCGGAACGGAGAGCTCGGCGGTGACGTCCTCGTAGAGCCCGAACACCTCGTCCGCGGTGAGCGCCTGGTAGGACATCGGCGCCAGCAGCACGCCGGAAGCGCCCGCCTCCTGGGCGTCCTCGGCGAGTTCGAGGACGTCGCGGGTGCGCACCGACCCGATGCCGACGATCACCGGTGTCGTTCCGGAGTGCTCGACGGCCAGTCGCGCCGCACGAGCGCGCTCGGCGCGGTCCAGGTACGGGTACGAGCCGGTGGAGCCCAGCGCGGTGATCGAGTCAACGCCCGCGGCGGACAGCCGCTCGACGAGTCCGGCGAACGCCGCCTCGTCGATGCCGCGGTCGGTGACGGGCGTGAGCGGGAACGCGCTGAGACCGGTGAACATGGATCCTCCGTGGGGTCAGGCGGGGGTTCGTGGCGTCGTGGCTGTCCGGAGCGGACTGTTCAGGCGCCCCTCTTCGGGCGCAGGACCGCGGCGAGGTCGGAGGCGAACGCCTCCGCTCGCTGCGGGCTGATGTTCGCGGTGGTCACCCGCAGCGCTCCCGCACTGCGCTCGGTGACCGCGAAGTCGGAGCCGCCGCGCACCGCCCAGCCGCGCAGGGCCAGCGCGTCGATCAGCCGCTTCTCCCCTCGTCCCACCGGAATCCAGGCGTTGAGCCCGTCGCGGTCCGGTGGCAGGGAGATGCCGTGCTCGTGCAACGCGCCGGTCAGCGAGCGCAGGCGCTCGGCGTAGGAGTCGCGGGCGTGCCGCAGCAGCCGGGCGGTCCCCTCGTCGTGCAGCATCGTCGCCACGATGTGCTGCAGGGCGTGGCTGATCCAGCCCGCCGTCGAGCTCAGCCGCGCGCTCAACTGGGCCGCACTGTCCTCATCGGACAGCACGAACGCCAGCCGCAGGTCCGGTCCGAGGAACTTCGACATCGACCGCACCAGCGCCCAGCGCGGCGCGCTCGCCGGAGTGATGCGGTGGTAGGGCCGGGCCGAGATCGCGGAGAAGTGGTCGTCCTCGATGACCAGCACCTCCGGGTGCCGGGACAGCAGTTCCCGCAGCTCTTCGGCGCGTTCGCCGGTGAGGCTCGCGCCGGTCGGGTTGTGCGCCCGCGGCGTGCACACGACCGCCCGAACCCCGGCCTCCAGTGCCCGGGACAGCCCGTCCGGTGTCATGCCGTCCGCGTCCACGGGCACCGGCACGCTCCGGTAGCCGTTCAGCCGCATCGTGCCGATGCTCGACAGGAAGCAAGGATCTTCGACGACCACCGCATCCCCGCGGGCGAGGTGCGCTCCGAGCAGGCGCTCCACCGCGTCGGCCGCGCCGTGGGTGAGCACGAGCCCGCGTGGAACGGGCCCCACGTCGGGAGCCATCTCGGAATCGACCCACGCCGCCAGGCTCTCGTTGATCGGCGGATGCCCGTACAGCGCGGGCTCGTACCCGGTTCCGAAGGCCGCCCGAGGGTCGGGCAGGAACTCGATCGCCGGATTGCCGTCGGCGAGGTTGACCAGCTCGCGGGAGGCGCTGCGCCCCTCGCCGTCCAGCGCGGGAACCCCGAGCACGACGGTCCCGCCGCGGCGCCGCGTCTCGACCAGCCCCGCCGCGGCCAACTGCGCGTAGGCGGACGCGACCGTGTTGCGGTTGACCCCCAACTCGGCGGCGAGCCCGCGGATCGGCGGCAGGGCAGCACCCTTCGCCAGCCCCCCGGAGTCGATCAGCCTGCGGACCGACTCGACGATCTCCGCAGCACTGGAGCCGGCGATCGTCTCGGGATGCCCTCTTCGCGCCACCTCGCTGACACTAAATGTCCTAGGACATAAAAGCCAGCACGAGTGGCCTGCCTCGCCGGTTCGCCGGAGGGTTCTTGATCCAATCCGCCACAGCTATTGCTTCAGTGAAGAGTGAAATCAATCCGTTGATCACGCGAACGGCCGGGGCGTGGAAGGTGAATCCCGCGGCCCCGGCCGGTGTTCGTGGTGGCGTTCAGCGCGTGAGCAGGCGGGTTGGGGCTGTGGAGGCGTGGTGGAGCGCCCATTCGAGGGGGCCTCGGTGCAGCAGCACTCGCCAGGTGGTCGTGATCAGCATCGTCGCGGCGACCAGGACCAGCCAGGGGAGGTAGGGGTTCTCGACGCTCATCCGTCCCAGCTGTTCGGGTCCGAACGCCTTCAGGGCGAGGAGGTGTCCGGCGTAGGAGGTCAGCGCGAGCGCCCCGACCGAGGAGATCGGCAGCAGCAGCCGGCGCAGTCGCTGACCGAACAGGCACAGCCCGATCACCGCGATGGCGACCCCGCCGGCACCGATGATCTCGAACGGGGTGCCGCTGTGCGCGGAGGCGGTGAGCAGCCAGACCGCGGAGGTGGTCGGTGCGGTCCCCAGGCTGGACGACATGACCGCGTCGAGGATCTCCGGCGGGAGCCCGGCGGGCAGCGTCGACAGCAGGCTTTCCTCGCCGCCGAAGACGTTCATCGCGACCCACGAGCCGCCGTAGCCGAGGATTCCCAGTCCCACGCCCGAGGCGATCAGCTTGCCGCGCACCGCGAGCAGGTCGAGCCTGCCCAGCGCCATGCCGATGAGCAGGAACGGCAGCCAGGTCAGCACCGGGTACGCGCCGGTGAGCAGCAGGCCGTGGAAGACGGTCCACAGTCCTTCCGCCGAACCGAAGTCGCCGAAGTTCGGCGCGTATCCGAGCTGGTTGACCTCCATGCCGCTGCGCAGCGCGAACGACAGCAGCGGTGCGCCGATCGCGAGCACCGCGGCCAGCATCGCCAGCGCACCCGCGCGCAGCCGCAGCAGCGGGATCGAGAGCAGGAACAGCACCCCGTAGAACGCGAGGATCACCATCGCGGGCACCTGGAGCGTGGTCAGGGCGATGCCGAGCAGGAACAGCAGGACGGCGCGGACGGCGATGCGCACCCTGGAGCCGCGCATCCGGGTCCCGTCGAAGGGCTGGGTTCCGCCGCTGAGCAGCGCGATCGACACCCCGGCGAGCACCGCGAACAGCGCCGCCGCGCGCCCGGCCGCGAGTGCGGACGGCCAGGCGGTGGGTGGCATGGCGTGCGCGGCGAACATGCCGAACACCGCGAGCCCCCGCGCCACGTCCAGGCCCACCAGCCTGACCTGGTTCGCCCGCTTCGGAGGGTCTTGTTGGCTGGTGATGATCTGCGTCGTCGAATTCACGTGCAAGACCGTCGCACTCGCGGTCGGTGCCGCGGATCGACCGCGAGGCCGGATCAGCTAGCACTTTGGGACAGTTCCGCCCTACTACTCCTGGACGACCCGACGCCGCAGGAGCTCCGCCCGCGGCGTCTCATGTGGACAACCGGGGTGGCGGATCTGTCAGGCCGGGAGCAGGTGGCCGCCCTCGCTTTCCCAACGTGATTCGGATGATTCCTCGGTCGACGTCGGCTCTTCGGCCAGCAGCTCGGCCGGGGAGGCGACGTTGTCGTGCTCGGCCGCCCTCGCCAGCACCGCGTTCCCGCGGAGTTCGGTCGTGTCGGCGGGGATGACGAGCAGAACCACGTGATGCCCGCTCGGCTCCGTCAAGCTGACCGTGCGCCGGTCGAGCGTGTGGAAGCCTTCGAGGCGCACCTGGTGCCCTTGGACGCGGAGCTTCCTGGGGACCGGGTCCCACGTGGTCAGGTTGTAGGCGAGCCGGGTCATCGGCCCCGAGATGGCGGTGAGCGCGGTGAGCAGCGACGTGAACTCCGTCGTCGGGTCCGTCGAACGCGGCCACCAGGCGCCGTCGACGAATCCCCGCGTGCCGGTTGCGGGCTTGAGAGTGAGGCGCGCTGCGCTTCCCGGATGTTGGTCGGGTCCCATGGTGGAACTCCTTCCCGGTCGGTGAACGACCGGTGCTGACCCCCGGGACTGCGCGCGGAACCGCTCACGTTGCCGAGAACCTCGTTGATCTCAGCTTACGCCGGAAGTCCTTGATCAGGGCTTTCGCCGCATCCGGGCCCAGGTTCCGACGGGTTCGTTACAACTGCGGGTCAACGGGCGCGGCGTAGGCTGGCGACATGGCTGAACGCCTGGTCACGGACCGGTTGATCCTGCGGAGCTGGGAGATGGAGGACGTGCCGGCGGCCTTCGAGATCTTCGGGCACGCCGATGTCGCCCGCTGGCTGAGCCCGATCATGGATCGAGTCCCGGACCTGGCGGCGATGCGGGTGCTGCTGCGGCAGTGGATCGTCGAGGACCTGCGCGCGCAACCTCCCACCGGGCGGTGGTGCGTTCAGCGACGCGAGGACGCCGCGGTGATCGGTGGTGGGACCCTGCTGCCGCTGCCTCCGGGCGGCGAGGACCTCGAACTGGGGTGGCAGCTGCACCCCGCGGCCTGGAAGCAGGGCTACGCCAGCGAGGCGACCTACGCGATGGCGCGGTGGGCGTTCAGCCACGACGCCGATGAGCTCTACGCCGTCGTTCGGCCGGAGAACACCCGCGCGGTGTCGGCGATCCGACGCAACGGCATGGAGTGGGTGGGCGAAACCGGCAAGTACTTCGGTCAGCCCATGCAGCTGTACCGGCTCCGGCCCGCTGACCTCGATCAGGCGCTCCCGGGCGTACTTCCACCGGGCTTCGAACCCGAATGAGCGGCGTAGCATGGAACTAGCTGGTTGAGCAGAAGGCTCACGGTTCAGGCGACGCAGCGTCGGTGCTTCGCAGTTGCTCCCCTCGTCGATTCGCCCCCACGACCACGCCTGTCCGGCCGGCTCCACGAACTTCGGGAGCAGCACATGACCGCAGCACGAGCCCGCGTCCACGACGCGGCGCTGGTCACCTTCGACGAACGACGCACCGCACCCACCACGGAGATGTCCCGACCGCCTGGACTGCGCTTGCAGCTGACCCGGCCACGCGCCGATCTGACGGTGCTGACCGCGGCGGGCGACATCGATTCGAGCAACGTCGCCGAGCTGGCGGATCTGCTCTGGCCCGCGCTGCTCGTCGAGCACTCGTCGATCGTCCTCGACTTCACGGCGGTCACCTTCCTCGGCGTCGCCGGGCTGGAGCTGCTCTCCGCGGCGAACACCTACGCGCCGCACCGCGGGCTGCGGATCGTGCTCATCGCCGGTCAACCGGCCGTCGAGCGCGCCGTGCGGGCCGGCAGCCCCGACGTGGCGCTGGACCGGGCACCCCACCTGGCTTCCTGCACGACGGTCACGGCCGCCGTCCGTGAGCGCGAGCCCGCGCGGATGCTCACCGCGTAACCGGATCCGGTGATGCGCGCAACACGCGCGGACGTGGGGAGATGCGTGGACTGCCTGGTCACAAGCGTCGTGCCTGGATGGCAACACGAGGTGTGGTGATGTGAGGGCGAGTCGCGTCGGGCGGATAGAGTTCTCCTCCGTCCAGCCCTCGATTCACAGCCGGAGACGCCCGCGTGTCTGATCAGTTCGTTCACCTGCACGTGCACACCGAGTTCTCGATGCTCGACGGTGCTGCCAAGCACGATGCGCTGTTCGCCGAGGTCGCTCGGCTCGAACAGCCCGCGGTGGCGATGACCGACCACGGCAACATGTACGGCGCTCACTCCTTCTACAAGAAGGCCGTCAAGGCCGGGGTGACGCCGATCATCGGCATCGAGGCCTACATCGCTCCGGAGAGCCGGTTCCACAAGAAGCCGGTGTTCTGGGGTGCGCGGGCGCGAACCGGGAAGAAGGAAGTCGACGAGTACGGCGAGAGCGGCGACGTCTCCGGCGCCGGTGCCTACACGCACATGACGATGCTCGCCCAGAACTCCACCGGTCTGCGCAACCTGTTCCGGCTGTCCTCGCTGGCGAGCATGGAGGGTTTCTTCCGCAAGCCGCGGATGGACAAGGAGCTGATCGCCGAGCACGCCGAGGGCATCATCGCCACCTCCGGTTGCCTGGCGGGGGAGATCCTGACCCGGCTGCGGCTGGGTCAGAAGCTGGAGGCGCTGCAGGCCGCCTCGGACTACAAGGACATCTTCGGGGCCGACCGGTTCTTCATCGAGGTCATGGACCACGGCATCCAGATGGAGCGCAACATCCGCGGTGAGCTGCTCGACATCGCCCAGCAGCTGGACCTGCGGACGGTGGCGACCAACGACAGCCACTACGTGACCAACGACCAGGCCGGGCACCACGACGCGCTGCTGTGCCTGCAGACGCGCTCCATGATCGCCGACACCGACCGGTTCAAGTTCAACGGCGACGGCTACCACATCAAGAGCTCGGAGGAGATGCGCGAGTACTGGGACACCGAGGTCCCGGGCGCTGCCGACAGCACGCTGCTGATCACCGAGATGGTGGAGGGCTACGAGGAGGCGTTCGCCGCGCACAACCGGATGCCGCAGGCGAAGGTCGAGGCCGGCCGCACCGACGTGGAGATGCTGCGCGACGAGGTCGAGTCGTTCATCCCGAGTCGTTTCAAGGACGGCGCGTTCACCCAGGAGTACCGCGACCAGCTCGAGTGGGAGCTCAAGGTCATCACCGAGAAGGGGTACAGCTCGTACTTCCTGGTGGTCGGCGACATGATCCGATGGGCCAAGAACAACGGCATCCGGGTGGGGCCGGGCCGTGGTTCGGCGGCGGGTGCGCTGCTGTCGTACGTGCTGCACATCATCGACATCGATCCGCTCCAGCACGGGCTGCTGTTCGAGCGGTTCCTCAACCCCGAGCGCGACTCGCCGCCCGACATCGACATCGACTTCGACGAGCGCCAGCGCGAGCGGGTCATCCAGTACGCCAAGGAGAAGTACGGCGAGGAGTTCTTCGCCAAGGTCATCACCTACGGCACGATTAAGACCAAGGCCGCGTTCAAGGACGCCGCTCGGGTGCACATGGGGCAGGCGGGTTTCCAGCTGGCCGACCAGTTCTCCAAGGCGCTGCCCGCGCCGATCGCCGCCAAGGACATCCCGCTGTCGGGGATCGTCGACCCCGACCACGAGCGCTACCCGGAAGCCGCCGAGGTCCGCTCCCTGATCGAGACCGATCCGCAGATCGGCAAGATCTTCGACACCGCACGCGGGCTGGAAGGCCTGATCCGCAACGCGGGCGTGCACGCCTGCGCGCACATCATCTCGCGGGAGCCGCTGCTGGACGTGCTGCCGTTGTGGAAGCGCGACGACGGCGAGATCATCACCGGCTGGGACGGTCCGCAGTGCGAGGACGTCGGCCTGCTCAAGATCGATATCCTGGGCCTGGTCAACATGACCACGATCGACGACACCGTGCGGATGGTGAAGACCAACCACGCCACCGAGGTCGAACCCCTCGACATCCCGCTGGACGACGAAGCGACCTACGAGATGCTGGGGCGGGGCGAGAGCCTGGGAGTGTTCCAGCTCGAAGGTGGCGGCATGCAGTCGCTGCTCAAGCGCATGCAGCCCACCCGGTTCGGCGACATCGTCGCGTGCGTGGCGCTGTACCGGCCGGGTCCGATGGACGTCAACGCGCACCTTGACTACGCCGACCGCAAGAACGGCAAGAAGCCGGTCGAGCCGATCCACCCGGAGCTCGACGAGCCGCTGAAGGACATCCTGGGCGAGACCTACGGTCTGATCGTCTACCAGGAGCAGATCATGGCGATCGCCCAGAAGGTCGCCGGGTACACCCTCGGACAAGCCGACCTGCTCCGACGCGCGATGGGCAAGAAGAAGAAGGAGGTGATGGACGAGCAGTTCGCCCGGTTCGAGGCCGGCATGAAGGAGCGCGGCTACTCCAAGGCCGCGATCGACCAGCTGTGGGCGACCGTCCTCCCCTTCGCCGGGTACGCGTTCAACAAGTCCCACGCCGCCGCCTACGGGCTCGTGACCTACTGGACCGCCTACCTCAAGGCCCACTACCCGGCCGAGTACATGGCCGCGTTGCTGACCGCCAACAGCAACAACAAGGACAAGACGGCCGTCTACCTGTCGGAATGCCGGCGCATGAGCATCCAGGTGCTGCCGCCGGACGTGAACGAGTCCATGACCGAGCACACCGCGGTCGAGGGGCGCATCCGCTTCGGCATGGGCGCGATCCGCAACGTCGGCGCCAACGTGGTCGAGTCGGTCATCGCTTCCCGCGAGGAGAAGGGGAAGTTCTCATCGTTCTCGGACTTCCTCGACAAGATCGAGATCACCGCGTGCAACAAGCGGGTCATCGAGTCGCTGATCAAGGCCGGTGCGTTCGACTCGCTCCAGCACACGCGGATGTCGCTCAACGCCCACCACGAGGCCGGGGTCGATGCGGTGATCGGGCTCAAGCGCCAGCAGGCGATGGGCCAGTTCGACCTGTTCGGGGGTGATGACTCGGGTCCGAGCGAGGACACCTCGCCGTTGGCGCACCTGCAGTTCACCGATGAGGAGTGGCCGCGCAAGCAGCTGCTGGCCTACGAGCGCGAGATGCTGGGGCTGTACGTCTCCGCGCACCCGCTCGACGGTGCCGAGCGGCTGCTGGCGCCGTACCAGGACACCAGCATCGCCGAGCTCGTCGGCGGCGAGCGCGAACCCAGCGGGTACGGCAGCAAGGAGCAGCAGCCCAAGATCGCCGGCATGATCTCCGGCATCCAGCGGCGGCTGAACAAGAACGGTCAGCCCTGGGCCATCGTCACGCTGGAGGACTTCGAAGCCAGCATCGAGGTGCTGTTCTTCCCGAAGTCCTACGAGATGTTCGCCGACTGCCTGGTCGAGGACAACGCGCTGGCGGTCAAGGGGCGGGTCAACGAGCGCGAGGGCGAGATCAGCGTGTTCGCCTCCGACGCGGTCCCGATCGACATCACCGCGGCCGAGACCGACCCGGGCAGCGAACCGCCTCTGGTGCTCAAGGCCGACTCCCGCAAGCTCAACGCCGAGGTGATCAGCGAGCTGAAGCAGACGTTGACCGCGCACAAGGGGACCACGCCCGTGCACGTGCACCTCGGCAAGACGAGGCTGGAGCTGCCGGAGTGGCCGGTCAACGTGTGCACCGAGCTGGTCTCGGAGCTCAAGTCCGTCCGCGGCATCGCAGTCGAGCGCGCCGGCCGCTGACGGGCTGTCTCAGCCGGGCCGCTGAGGACGTACCGCGAGGAATTGCCCGTCCCGACGGGCAATTCCTCGCGTCGTGCTAGTCCTCGACGTAGACGAGGGCGTCGCCGACGGCGCGCTCCTCGCTGCCGCTGGGCTTGTTGGCGAGGGTGCCGTCGACCGACATGGTGGTGGAGCCACCGCCGTCGAGGTTGACCGCGTCGGTCAGGCCCAGCGCCTGGGCGACGGCGGCCGTCTCGTCCATCGTGGTGCCGACGCTGGTGGTCTGCCTGCCGTCGATGGTGGCCAGCAGGATCCTGCCGTCCGGGGTGGTTCCGGCGATGGTGCGCGGGTTGCGCGCGAAGAAGTCACCGGAACCCGGCGGCACGACCACCTCGCCGCCGGCCATCAGCCGGTAGCGGCCGTTGACGCCGAACAGGCCCGGTCGCAGGTCGACCTGGTCGCCGTTCTCGTCGGTCAAGGTCGAGGACTTGTCGAGGCAGCCCCGCTCGGTGATGGCCAGCAGCGCTGCCGCGTCCTGGCCGGTCGCCTGCAGCGAGGTCTGGTCGGGCGCGAGGGTCGTGCCGCGTGCCGCGGAGGTGCGCACGACGCATCCGCGCTGGTCCAGCACGACTTCGGTGCCGTTCCCGGACGGGGTGGGGCCGAACTCGGGGTTGAACAGGACCACGTCTCCCGGCTGGGCGCACTGCGTCTGGTCGGGCAGCTCGGCGCACTCGGCCGGGATCACCGGCGGGTGGTTGAGGTGTTCGAGCGGCATGGTGGCCTCGGTCTGCCGGTTCCGCACCGACCCGGACCAGGTGGTGCGGCCCATGAGGACCTCGTCGCTGTTGCTGTCGACGATCAGGTCCGCTTCCGCCTCGGCGGTCGTCGGTTCGCTGAGCAGCTTCCCGCCGTAGACGCCCAGGCCGACCGGGTCACCGGGGTACTGCGGATTCGCGGAGAAGGTGAAGAAGGAGGCGTTGACCCCGGCCAAGGCGCCCGAGAGGCGCACCAGGTCGGTGGTCTTCTCGACCGGTGCGAGATCGGGGCCGTAGGTCGCTTCGACGTGGCCCTTCGCCCTGGCGGGATCGATGGCGAGCACGTTGACCACCCAGGGACCGCGGGTGGTGGTGTTGATCTGGTCGGGCGGGGCGGGCTCGGTTCCTCGGACGATCCGCGTCAGCTCGACGCCCTCTGCGAGCGCGCGCGTCGACCGCGTCTCCGCCAGGTCGGGGTCGCCGAGCGGGAGCCGGTCGCCTTCGGCGTGGGCGCTGCTCGTCGGGAGGAAGGGGAGGACGGCCGCGATCGCGAGTCCGGCCGCGAGAGCGGACGATCGGCGCGTGCGTCGGGAGGTCGGGGTCATGGGCTCAGGCTCGACGGCCTGCGGAACGTTCTCGGGTTCCTGCGGTTGACCAGCCGGTGAAGTGTTCATGACGCGGGAGTGGCACCGCGCTCCGCCGCTGCCTATCAGACCGAGCCGGTGGCTGTTCAGGGGCGGTTGACCGGGAGGTTTCGGGCGAGGACTCCGGTGAGGGCGAGTCCGGCGGCGGTCACCCAGAGGACACCTGCGGCTCCGAGCCCGGCCGCCACCATCCCGATGGCTCCGGGGATGACGACCTGGCCCGCGCGGTTTCCGGTGAGCCGCAACGACATCGCACGGCCGCGAGCGCCCGGTGGGGCGGATTCGGCGAGCCAGGACATCGTCAGCGGCTGTCCGACGCCGAGCCCGAAACCGGCGACGGTGACCGCGAGCAGCAGCAGCCACACCGGGACGGGGGCGGCGGCGACGGTGATGCCGGCGGCGGCGCCGAAGATGCTCAGGATCAGCAGGCGGCGGCGCCCGATCGCCTCCGAGAGCCGCCCGAGGAAGAACCGCGAGGCCATCGAGGAGGCGGCGCGCAGCACCAGCAGCGTGCCGATCAGCGACGAGGCGATCCCGCGTTCGGCACCGAGCGCGGGCAGGTAGACCAGGGAGATGTCGACGGCGGCGAGCACGGTGCACGCCGTCAGCAGAGCTCCGGCCAGTCCCGGCAGGCGGAGCAGTTGGCGCACGCCGACGTTCTCGGTGGTGGCCGGTCCGCGTTCGGTCCGGGTGCTCTCGATGGCGAAGGTCAGGGCGAACAGCGCGATCGCGACGGCGATGCCGGCCTGGAAGATCGATGTGGTGTCCGGAATGGCCTGCGCCCCACCGAAAGCCACGATCATCAGCGGTCCGGCGGCCTGGCCGAGCGAGGCGGCGAAGGTGTAGTAGCCGAACGCGGAGTCCATCCGGCCCGTCGTCGTGCTGTTGGCCACCAGCGCCTGCTGCCCGACGATCGCTCCCAGGTGCGCGGTGCCGAGAACGACGCTGCCGGCGACAAGGCCGGGCACGGTGTGGCCGAGCGCGAGCAGCACGGTGCCCGCGGCGCACATCAGCAGGCTGCCGGCGAACATCACGCGCCGTTCGCCGAGCCGGTCGACGATGTGCCCGGCCGGAAGCGCCAGCACCAGCGGGACGAGGGCGAAGCTGCCGGAGAGCACGCCGAGCCACGACGCCGGAACGCCGAGTTCAAGCGCCCGGTAGGTGGTGGCGGGACGCAGCACGAAGGTGATGAGCTGGGTGAGCGTGGCGTGGCCGAGCAGCGCCCAGACCTGCCGGTTCGCGTTGATCATCGGTGCAGGCGGTGGCCGACTCGGGCCGCGAGGCTGGTGTCGATGTGCTCGGTCATCACCGCTGCGGCTCCCTCGGAGTCACCGGCGATGATGGTCTCGGCCAGCATTCGGTGCTCCTCGTCCTTCTTGGCCCGCGCCTCCGGCCCGCGGTCGACCTCCAGGGCGAACCTGCGGTAGCGGTCGGCCTTGTCCCACAGGCCTTCCAGCGCGTCGATGAGCAGCTCGTTGTGCGAGGCGCGGTAGATCGCGCGGTGGTAGCGGCGGTGGTGCAGCAGCTGTTCGTAGTCCGGGTTCGAGGGCATCGCGCGCAGCCCGTCCAGGGACGCGCGGATCGCGGCGATGTCGTCCTTGGTGCGCCGCTGCGCGGCCAGCGAGGCGGCCAGGGGGTCGAGGGAGCGGCGCATCTCCAGCAGATCGCGGTTCTCCTCGGCCCTGAGCTCGGTGACCTTGGCGTCGCGGTGCGCGCCGAGTTCGACCAGCCCTTCGGCCTTGAGCCGGCGCAGCGCTTCCCGGAGCGGGGTGGTGCTGATGCCGATGGTGCGCGCGAGCGTGGCCTGGTTGATCACCGATCCGGGCGGGAGATCGCCGGAGAGGATCTTCTCCCGCACCTTGTCGTAGGCGACGTCGCTCTTGGTCGTCAGCGGCGCTGCGGGTTCTGACATCCAGGTGACCTCCTCGCTCGCTTATAGCCTACAAGTTGGGCGCGCGGATTCTCGTCGCCGGCGGGATGGGCTATTTCACACGGGTGAACGCGAGTGGAAGGTCGGACCGCGGTCTGATCGCGATGAAAATGTCCTCTCCTGGCGGGAGGAGGTTATAACGACCAACGCGATCGGTGTCCTGATCTCGGCGGGTGTTAATTCGTGAGAAGCCCACACGATTGGCTGCGGACATGTTTACGCTCAACGATCTCACCGTTGGTCGGTCGTCTACCTGTGGAGATCTCATGGGCTCGCGTGCGCGGAACGTTTCCCGACGTCGTTTCCTCGGCTACGGCACGGCCGGGGCCGCGGCCGTGCTCCTCGGCACCGGGACGTGGAGCGCGGCGAGCTCGTTCGCGTCCCCGCTGCGCGCGGGAAACCCGTTCACGCTAGGAGTGGCCTCGGGCGACCCGCTGCCCGACGGGGTGGTGCTGTGGACGCGACTGGCCGCGGACCCGTTCGCCGAGGACGGCAGCGGCGGCATGTCGCCGGAGCCGGTCCGGGTGGAGTACGAGGTCGCCACCGACGAGAAGTTCGCCGACGTCGTCCGCAGGGACAGCGTCGTGGCGACCCCCGAGCTCGGCCACTCGGTGCACCCCGAGATCACCGGGCTCGAACCCGACCGGGAGTACTTCTACCGGTTCCGCGCCGGTGGCGAGATCTCGATGGCGGGCAGGACCAGGACGACACCCGCGCTCACGTCCGCGCCGAGCGCGCTGAACTTCGCGTTCGCCTCGTGCCAGGCGTGGCAGGACGGCTACTTCACCGCCTACGACCACATGGCGGAGGAGGACCTCGATCTCGTGGTCCACCTCGGCGACTACATCTACGAGTACGGCGTGAAGGACAACAAGCGCGGCGTCACCACCGATCCGAAGTTCCACACCGAGACCTTCGACCTCGCCCGCTACCGCCTCCAGTACGGGCTCTACAAGGCCGAGGCGCCGTTGCAGCGGGCGCACGCGCGCTTCCCGTGGATCATGACGATGGATGACCACGAGGTCGAGAACAACTGGGCGGGCGACCTCTCGCAGGTCGATGACGAGCCGGACCAGGACCCGGCGGTGTTCCGGAAGCGCAGGGCCGCCGCGTTCCAGGCGATGTACGAGAACATGCCGCTGCGGCAGGCCCAGACTCCCGACGGTCCGGACATGCGGCTGCACCGCCGCCTCTCCTACGGCAACCTCGCCGACTTCACGGTGATCGACACCCGGCAGCACCGGGACGACCAGCCCTGCGGCGACGGTTCGTCGGCCTCCTGCGACGACCGCTTCGACCCGGACCGCACGATTCTCGGTGCGGTGCAGCGGGAGTGGGTGCTCGACGGGTTCTCCAGCTCGAAGGCCCAGTGGCAGGTGCTGGGCAACCAGGCGCCGATGGGCCAGACCGACCGCGACGCGGGCGAAGCGGTCGACGTGTTCATGGACCCCTGGGACGGCTACGTCGCCGAGCGCGACCAGCTGCTGGCCGCCGCCCAGGAGCGTGGGGTCCGCAACCTCGTGGTCATCACCGGTGACCGGCACCAGAACTACGCGTGGGACCTCAAGCGCGACTTCACCGACCCGGATTCGCCCACGGTGGCCAGCGAATTCGTCGGCACCTCGATCTCCAGCAGCGGCGACGGCGGGGACACGACCGAGGAGACCGAGCGGCTCCTCGCCGCCAACCCGCACATGAAGTTCATCAACTCGCAGCGCGGTTACGTCCGGGTCAGCGTCGACCAGCAGCAGTGGCGCAGCGACTTCCGCGTCGTCCCGTACGTGACGAAGGAGGGCGCGCCGATCGAAACCCGCGCCACCTACGTCGTGGAGAACGAGAAGCCCGGCGTGCAGGAGGGCTGACGCTCCTGGACCCGAACCCCGCCGGTGGTACGCGCTGAGAACGCGGCCCACCGGCGGGGTTTCGCTGTGGCGGGGTCAGTCGCCGGACTTGAGACCCTTGGAGATGAGGTCCATGACCGAGGAGTCGGCGAGGGTGGAGACGTCGCCGACTTCGCGGTTCTCGGCGACGTCGCGCAGCAGGCGGCGCATGATCTTGCCGGAGCGG